>DNHK01000171.1 GCA_003485905.1 Gammaproteobacteria bacterium
AGCGACCCCTCCCGCGCGCCCAGCAAATTTTACTATCTATAGACGAAGCAAAAACTGAAATAGACAATATCGACGGTAATATTGCAGGTCATCTCCGTATAGGTGTTTCGCATCATATCGGCCTACATCGCCTCCCGCCTATCCTAAAAGAATTTTCGGTTCATCACCCCGGCGTCGAACTTAATCTTGAGTTTTTATATTCCGAAGAGGCGGCAATAAAGATACAACATGGCGAATTAGATTTTGCTATCGCCACGCTTGCCGAGCAAAGCACTAACACTTTGAATAGAGATATTCATTCAACACCAATATGGCGAGACCCACTAGGGTTCGTCTGTGCAACCGATCACCCGCTAGTTACTAAAAGTAAAAAGATCGACATTAACCAGCTCGCCTCATACCCCGGCCTACTTCCGGCAAGTACCACAATAACCTATGGATTAGTTGAAGAAATCCTAAAACCCTACTTCCAATTGAACAAACTCGCCACGCCTACAGACAATCTGGAAAGCCTTAAAATGATGGTTAGCGCAGGGCTTGGTTGGAGTGCCCTACCGCTTACCATGCTTGACGAAGACCTACAGCTACTGGACTTGCCGCAACCAATTAGAAATTTAGGAATTATGCGGCACAACCGTAGAACCTTGCCCAATGCCGCCAAGGCAATGATTTCACTAATCAAGTCAAACGCGGATACAGGGTCTATATAAACAGTGCGAAAAGCACAATAGCAAGGGCCACACGATAGAAAACAAATGGGGCCAAACCGACTCGCGTTACAAAGGCCATAAAGGTCTTAATACATAGGAAGGCGGTGACCGCCGAAACCACTACTCCGGTCGCAATTACAATCCAATCAACAGCAGTATTAGCAGATACTAATGCCGCGCCCTTCAAAAACCCGGGCAACACGATCGCTGGCACACTGAGTAGAAAAGAAAAACGAGCGGCATCGACACGGGTCATACCCAAATATAAAGCAGCCATCATGGTCATGCCCGAGCGGGAAGAACCTGGTACTAATGCAAAAGCCTGGGCCAACCCGATTAGCACGGCGTCTTTCCAACCAAGCTCAATTAATATCCGATGCTTACTTTCCGCTCCCCGATCGGCCCAAGCCAAAGCAAGGCCAAAGACCAGGGTTGTGGTAGCAATAATCAATGGTGAACGAAGGTTGTTTTCTACATACGTCCCACCGAACAGTCCAAACAAACCAACAGGAATAGTTGCCAAAACAACCCACCAGCCTAACTTTCCTTGCGGGCCCCAATGCATTCCGGACCAACCACTCAACCATGCAGGCACAATCGCTACTAATTCGCGACGCAAATAAAACACAACCGCCACCAGCGTACCCACATGAACTGCAACGTCAAATGCCAAGCCCTGATCTTCCCATCCAAGTAAAACCGGCACTAATATTAAGTGTGCAGAACTTGAAACGGGCAGAAACTCGGTAAGCCCTTGAACCAAAGCTAAAATAATTGCCTGAAAAATATCCACTACGGTGAGATGAATCGTTTATTAGATCTAAATTGTGCGGGACGCAGATAATGCAGTAAACAGCCGTTCGGATAAACTAGTTTGAGCTGCGCCTTATAGAAACGGAAACGTTTCTAGTGCCAGGTACTGCAGCCCCCTTGTTTACCGTAACTTCGGCTGTGGCAATCGAAAATTCCATCAGAATTAATGCGGCGATTGCCTCAGCAAGAGCTTCGATAAGCCTAAACGTAGATTCAATGGCTAAACCAGTCACCGCATCCACAACCGCCGCGTAGTCAATCGAGTCTCCCAAATTGTCAGATTCGCCAACCACTGACAAATCTAGCTCTAACACCAAATCAATGGTCAACTTTTGTTTTAGTTTACGTTCCCACTCGTGGGTACCAATAACGCAACTAACTTGAATACCTTCTATACCTATTCGATCCATTGTTACCTATGCAGCCACTTACTAAATAAAATATGATTTTAACAACCGATTGTTTACCTGAACAAAACCCCGGTCTTTTACCATCATAACCTCACCTTCAAAATAATCCCTCATTTCGTAATCTAGCCTATCCGGCTCCATGCCATTCTGCCACAAATGCATTCCGCTCAGTAATATCGAACAGGCAACTTGACCGATATGATGTTCACCCGCACACTTCACTTAATATGGCTTACCAATATCTTTTTCCGGTAATTGCTTACCTAATTGGTTCGATATCTTCGGCAATAATAGTATCGAAACTGTTCCGCCTAAATGACCCACGCAAGGTTGGAAGTGGGAATGCCGGTGCGACTAATGTGCTGCGTTCCGGTAATAAATTCGCAGCGCTGCTTACTCTAATAGGCGATGTACTTAAAGGTGCCATACCAGTATGGCTTGCGCAAACTTATGATGCTAGCTACGGCATTATTGGTCTTTGTGCGCTTGCGGCGTTGCTAGGCCATATTTTTCCGGTCTACTTTAATTTTAAGGGCGGCAAGGGAGTCGCAACATGTCTGGGTATTTTCATTGCGCTTATGCCGCTCATGGCTGTCATAATTATTGTTATATGGCTGTTGGTCGCCGCCATTTCTCGCTATTCATCACTTGCTGCACTAATCGCAGCAGCGGCAGCAATACCAATGTCGTTCATCTTTTTTGATGGGATGACCTACGTTGGGGTCAGTTTTGCGCTTGTCGCTCTTCTAATGCTAAAGCATAGAGATAATATTGATCGTTTGAAAACGGGAACCGAAAGCAAAATTAGTTTTACCGACTAAATTACGTGTTCCGCTACAGGTGGCGCCAATTCTTCCATCGACCAACGAGGCTTAACATCAAATCCCTGCTTTGCCTCTGTTGCTTCATTCGCTCGCAAATATCCTGCGTATGCAATCATCGCACCGTTATCAGTACAAAATTCCATTCTCGGATAAAGTAACTTGACGCTTTGTTTTTCCGCCATCTTATTCAAATTACTTCTAAGAGCTTGGTTCGCGCCAACGCCACCCGCAATCACCAAGCGCTTGTAACCGGTCTCAACCAAAGCACGTTTACACTTGATAGTTAAAGTTTCGACTACCGCATTTTGAAAGGCTAAGGCCACATCCGCAATAGTCTGCTCGTCCAGCTGATTAGTCTCCTTCCAATCGCGTACAGTGTTTAAAGCAAATGTTTTCAATCCACTAAAGCTAAAATCGCAGCCGGGACGATCGGTCATTGGGCGTGGAAATTTGTACCGAGCTGCTGACCCTTGCTTAGCCAGTTGCTCGAGAATAGGTCCTCCTGGGTACCCTAGACCCATCATCTTGGCTGTTTTATCAAAGGCCTCGCCAACCGCATCGTCCAATGTTTTCCCAAGTATCCGGTAATCCCCGACTCCTTTTACATCGACTAATTGGGTATGCCCGCCAGAAACTAAGAGCGCAACAAATGGAAATTCGGCTCCATCAATATCCCCATCCAAAAGCGCCGCCAGTAGGTGACCCTCCATATGATGAATCCCTAACGCAGGTATATTCCAACCGAACGCCAAACTTCGCGCTACCGCTGCCCCGGCTAATAATGCGCCTGCTAAACCTGGCCCACGTGTATATGCAACCATCCCAACATCACTACCCTGAATGTCGGCCTCGGCTAACACCGCGTCAACCAGGGGGATTACTTTACGCGTATGATCGCGAGCCGCGAGCTCTGGCACCACTCCGCCATACAATCGGTGCGTATCAACCTGAGAGAACAACGTATGCGCCAACAATCCATTTTCAGCGCAATATAATGCGATTCCGGTGTCATCGCAGGAAGTTTCTATACCTAAAACAATCATGCGGCGCATTCTGCGCAACTAAGCCATGAAAAACAAGTTAAGGAAAACAGATGATAGGAGTATACAAATGGCGGGTTTCGCATTAGAATCGCGCCTCCTTTTCGACCAGTGGTCGAAATTAACTGAATTCTGAGTTTGTTATGCCACAAGTAAAAGTTCGACAAGACGAGCCTTTTGACGTGATTTTACGTCGCTTTCGTCGTGCCTGCGAGCGAGCAGGTGTCTTTAGCGAAATGCGCTCACGTGAGCACTATGAAAAGCCTACCGCAGTTCGTAAACGTAAAGCTGCCGCGGCTAAAAAGCGCGAAGCCAAGCGCATGTCTCGCCAAAGAGTGCGAGTTCAACGTCTGTACTAAAAGGGTTTTTGTACTCGCACCACTAACGTCTGGTTCGCTGGATGTTGATTTAGGTAAGTACTAAAAAGTCTGCTAGCGGCTCGCCTTGGCGGGCCGTTTGTCGTATAGCCCTGACATTAGGGTCACCCAAATTTAAGCTGTAGAATTCAACGAATGGAAACAGGCCAAATATTATGTCATTAAAAGAGAAACTTTCCGCCGACATGAAAACTGCCATGCGTTCAAAGGATAAAGCACGTTTGGAGACTATACGTATGATCCGTGCAGCTATTCAACGTAAGGAAGTAGACGATCGAGTAGAACTCGATGAGCCCGCTGTACTGGTTGTTATCCAAAAAATGGTTAAGCAAGTACAGGACTCGATCCAGCAGTTCACCGACGGTAATCGAATTGATTTGGTTGAGAAAGAACAAGTTGGACTTAAAGTACTGCAAGGTTATCTGCCAGAGCCACTTTCTGACGACGAGCTACACACCATTATTACGGACGCGATAACCAAAACTGGTGCCACTGAAATGCGTGACATGGGAAAGGTTATGGGTATCGTTAAGGCTGCAGCAGATGGACGAGCAGATATGGGAGCGGTTAGCGGTAAAATAAAAGCGCTACTCGCAGGATAAACTAAAGGCCTCAACGGCCTTTTAATAAGTTAAGCAGTTTAATCCGCTTTTCGTCAATCAAAGTACAGTTTAGCAACTCGTTTCCTGCACAGCTCTAGTAAGATAAGCATATGGCTGGACGAATCCCACAATCATTTATTGATGACCTGATATCCAGGGTAGATATAGTTGATTTGATCGATGGTTTTGTACCACTCAAAAAAGCAGGCAAGGATTATAAAGCTTGTTGTCCATTTCATGGTGAAAAGACACCCTCGTTTACAGTAAGCCAAGACAAACAGTTCTACCATTGTTTTGGATGCGGAGTACATGGTACGGCTATCGGGTTTCTGATCGAGTACGATCAACTTTCTTTTGTTGAGGCTGTGGAGCAACTCGCGAATAAATGCGGGCTTAGTATTCCAACTGATAGCTTTTCTCCCAGTAAATCAGTTGCTCAAGAGGGTCCGGATCTATATGGATTGCTGGAAAAAGCCAGTCACTATTATCAACAACAGCTAAAATCTCACCCTGACGCCAAACCTGCCGTCGAGTATTTGAAAAATCGAGGCTTGAGCGGCGAAATTGCCAAACGGTTTGGCATGGGATTTGTGCCCGCTGGTTGGGATAACCTCATGAAGCAGTTTGAAGATAGTGAGAAAATGAAAGACGCGCTACTTACCGCCGGGTTGCTAAGCAAAAATGACAAGGGAAGGATCTATGATCGCTTTCGTGACCGTATAATGTTCCCAATACAGGATTATCGTGGCCGTATAGTTGGATTTGGCGGCCGTATCACAGATAAAGGTGAACCCAAATACCTTAATTCACCCGAAACTCCGGTGTTTCACAAAGGTTCTGAGCTATATGGGCTTTATCTTGCACGCAATTCGATTCGCGATATCGGCCGTTCCCTAGTAGTCGAGGGATATATGGATGTTGTTGCCTTGGCACAGAATGGTATCGACTATTCTGTCGCCACCCTCGGCACGGCTACCAGCAAGGCTCACTTGGACAGACTATTTCGGCATGCTCCAGAAATCGTATTTTGCTTTGATGGTGATCGTGCAGGTAAGGAAGCTGCATGGCGAGCATTAGAAACAACCTTACCCTCAATGCAAGATGGCCGCCAAGCCAGCTTTATGTTTCTTCCAGACGGTGAAGATCCTGACTCGCTTGTACGCGCTTTGGGTAAAGAAGAGTTCACCAAATTGATTGATACGGCCAAGCCGCTTCCAGAGTACATGATCGACTCGCTATCGGCACAGGCAGATCTTAGTAGAATGGACGGTTCTGCCCGACTAGCTAAGCTTGCCAAACCGCTATTAGAGAAACTTCCGAATGGCATTTTGCATCAGCTAATTAAACAAAGAGTAGAGCAGCTGGTTGGCGCACAACTTTCGGTTACCACCGCTCCCCAATCTGGACGTTCGCCAACGCGCAAGGGAATCAGTCGGGGAACCGATCAACAAGGAAAAACAGCCATTCAACAAGCCATCGGCTATCTGTTACAACACCCCGAGCTTGGGACCAGGGTGCTAAATCTGGAATCATTGCAAAGTTCGGGACAACCAGGGTTCAGCATGCTTGCTGACATCGCCGAAAGTATCCAGCTTTCTCCAGCACCCAATACTGCGGCTTTATTAGAAAGGTTTCGGGATAGAAAAGAGTTCTCTAGACTTGAAAGTTTGGCTAGTTGGGACCACATATTAGACACTGAGGCAGCGGCGGATGCTTTTGATGCCTTGTTGCTTGTTCTCAATAACGAAATTCAAACGGCTAGACTTAACCAACTTCTTGAAAAATCGAATGAAAGTCGTACGGCAGAAGAACGAGAAGAGATAAAATTACTGTTGCAACGAAAAAGTTAAATCTAACGAAATTTCGTGCTTATCCAACCACCTTGCCGTAGAATAGTAAGGTTAATGCGCTGCAAAAAGAAGATATATGACTGCCATTGACGAAAAGACCAAACAATCGCAACTCAAGCGATTGATATTAAAGGGTAAAGAACAAGGTTTCCTCACTTACGCTGAGATCAACGATCACCTCCCAGATGAGATGAACGACACCGACCAAATAGAGGTCGTTGTGAATATGATCAATGATATGGGCATCGAGGTCTCCGACAAGGTGCCGGATGCGGATTCACTCCTGCTAAAAGCCGAAGGTGCCTCAGAGGGCAGCGACGATGTTGATACCGAGGCCGCTCTTACCTCCGCGGTAGAAAGTGAATTTGGCCGAACCACCGATCCCGTGCGCATGTACATGCGTGAAATGGGCACAGTGGACCTATTAACCCGGCTTGACGAGATAAATCTTGCACAGCGAATTGAAGACGGAATTCGCCAGTGCACTAAAGCAGTTGCCGCTTGTCCTTCTACTATTCAGAATATTCTCGACCGATTTGAAAAAATCAAAAAGGAAGAGATGCGGTTGACTGATTTGTTAGTTGCGTTTATTGATCCTAACGCCGAGATCGACCCTAATCCTCCATCTGCTGCCAACGCCGCTGACAAGAAGGAAAAGGAGGAAGAAGAGGAAGAAGAAATCGATACAGGCCCTGATATAGGTGAAGCGATGGATCGTTACAAAACGATTAAACGCTTACATAATCGACACCTCAAATCGTTGGATAAAAAAGGTTACGGCCACGCAGCCACCCGAAAAATCCAAAACGAAATTATTGACCAACTTATGGAGATTAAGTTTACTCCAAAGATCGTTGATCGGTTGTGGGATGATATTCGTGATCTCGTTGAAGAAGTCAGAACCCATGAAAAAGCAATTATGGATATGGCTGTACGCGATGCGCGAATTTCACGGCGCGACTTCATAAAGATTTTTCAGGAATCAGAAACCAATACACAGCTTTATGAGCAGTTAGTTAAAGCCGCGGACAACGACAAAGCCAAGCAAGTGCTTGAAGATTTTCGCCCCGAATTCAAAGTGATTCAACGTAAATTACTGGCGCTAGAAGAAGCCATGGGCATTCCGATTGTGGAACTAAAGGACATCAACCGACGCATGTCGATTGGCGAGGCCAAGGCTCGTCGAGCGAAAAAAGAAATGGTCGAGGCCAATCTTCGGCTAGTGATTTCTATTGCAAAGAAATATACCAATCGTGGCCTGCAGTTCTTGGACTTGATTCAGGAAGGCAATATCGGGCTGATGAAAGCGGTTGATAAGTTTGAGTACCGACGTGGCTATAAGTTTTCTACGTACGCCACTTGGTGGATTCGACAAGCCATCACCCGCTCAATAGCGGATCAGGCCAGAACCATCCGTATTCCAGTTCATATGATTGAAACAATCAACAAACTAAACCGAATTTCTCGCCAAATCCTTCAAGAGCAAGGACGCGAAGCGTTGCCAGAAGAATTGGCAGAACGTATGGATATGCCTGAGGATAAGATCCGCAAGGTACTAAAAATCGCCAAAGAACCAATCTCGATGGAAACACCAATCGGTGATGACGAAGATTCGCATTTAGGTGATTTTATTCAGGACAAGAATGTTGAAATGCCTCTAGAAGCAGCAACCACTAGCGGGTTAACCGGAGCAACGACTGACATACTTGAATCACTAACACCGCGTGAAGCAAAAGTATTACGGATGCGATTTGGCATCGGCATGAATACAGACCATACACTCGAAGAGGTGGGCAAACAGTTTGATGTCACGCGAGAGCGCATACGGCAGATTGAAGCGAAAGCCCTACGCAAGCTCCGACACCCCACTAGATCTGAACATCTTAAGAGTTTTCTCGAACAAACCTAGAAACAAACTTCTCTCCGATCACCACCTGGGTGGTGATCGGAGGGCGTTTCTTCAGCGCCCCGAGCTTGATTGCGTTAACGCGACAAATTCCCGCCCGGCTTAGTTAATTGTGAACTAATTTGCAGTACGTCTGACAGGGTTAACAGGGAACGTCCGTTCGGCTGTCGCCTCTTCAGGGCCACTCCATTCCGCCCGCAATTCCCATAATTGACGCTCATTTATTGCGCTGTCACATGCCTCGAAACTGATATCCCGCATTATATGGATAGGATTTCCGCCTCCTCCTGGTAATACAACCGAGCCAGCCGTTAAGCATAGCTCTGGTGTCATTTCCGGAATAATCTGCCCGCTATCGTTCATCGCGATATCTTGTGTTTCACGGCCATCACAGGTCTCAATCGAAACAAATGAGCCTTCATTGGGCTCAAATAAGGTCATACACTTATCATTGAATGCAACCATTCTGAATTCGTTCTGATCCTTAATATTCTCCATCATAAAGGCTTGATCCTTTGTCGGGCCTTTACCAATATAGGTATAGCAAGTATGTCCGTGTACGCCACCGATAGGCGCGCCATTATTTTGCCCACCTCGCAAATCGAGACACCATCCCCGATCTTCATCAATAGGAGCCTTTAGTTTTACTTCAACGGAAGTCTGGGCACTTGCGCCTACTGTAAAAAATAAAAGTAAACCGCCAGCAAGTATTTGTAGTCGTTTCATATTCTCTTAACCTTTTTGTGTAATTTCTACTTGGAATTGATCTACAAGCCGGAAATATAGGCCACTACGTCTGCAATAGATTGATCGTCAACCAGTAGCTTCGACATCGCCGCCATTTGCTGGCCTCTCACATCATCAGGGTGGGCACCACGTATACCGTCCCTGAAATACATCAATTGCCTAACCATATAAAGCTCAGACAAATAAGTAAGATTTGCAGCGCCCAGCGCTTCATTTCCCCTCCCGTCTTCGCCGTGACATACAGTACAAACCGATGAGTAGGTCGCCTTACCCGCTTCAGCATCCCCTAAAATCGCCGGGTCTAATCCTGCATAGGGTGAATCCCACAGATAGGGTCTTGGACCCACAGCATTCTCGGCCATCGGCTTGCCTGGTTCCAAAGCCGCAATATATTCAGCGACACTTTTAATAGTAAAATCGTTTCTAAGCATAGGCGAAGCATAATGCATCACCTGACCAGGTATATCTTCCGCCAAATAACCACGGATTCCATTCTTAAAATTGTGCATCTGCAATTCTAGGTACCAGGCTTCCAAACCCGCTAGCGCAGGTCCATCTCTCCTATCATTTCCCTGCACACTGCCGCCGTGACAGAAAGTGCAAACAACAAAAATCTCCTCTCCCGAGACCGTTTCATTGGGCGATTGCAATGTCGCTTGGGTAAAACCACTGCTACTAAAGCACAAAAGAAATATTACAGATACTGCGTACAACCAATACGTATTTTGCCTCATTAAACTCCCCATCTAATCTCCCTACTAACATTCTCTAATTAAAATCTTCAATCGAACCGCAGTTAACGATCCATTCGGCCACCAATCGGGGAAAATCCTTATATCGGCGGTCAATAGCTATATTTTCCAGCCAGTGGCCATTAAGGAGAAATTATAGAACACATGGAAGCTAGTGGACATACCTCGATTTTTTACAGATCGGCCGATAACCGTAGTTTGTAAACAAAATTCTGGTTTTTGATTTCAAGTGTGTTTATGCTTCTTACACGTGCCGCAGTATTCTAATGAGTGGAGTAAATTTGGTGAGCAAGCGATTACAAATAGTTATCTGTCTAGTATTGTCGACAATGTTCAACAGTGCGGGATTCGCGGCCGATGAAACACTGCTGGAGCGTGGCACGTATTTGATGGACGGCATCGCTGCCTGTGGCAACTGTCATACCCCTAAAAACCCTGATGCCAGTGACGTTGAAGGGATGGCCTACGCCGGTAGTTTTGTTATTGAAAGCCCGAACTTTAAAGCTTACGCACCCAATATCACCATGGATATTGAAACCGGGATCGGAAGCTGGAGTGATGAAGAAATTATCCGCAGCATTCGTGATGGCCTACGCCCCGACGGAACGCTAATTGGCCCCCCAATGCCGAGCCCTGTATATGCGCTAATGTCAGATCGAGATGTAGAAGCAATTGTTGCTTATTTGCGTACCGTCGAGCCAGTAAATAATGTGGTACCAAAAACTGTGTTTAACATTACTCTGCCCACAAGTTACGGGCCTCCTGTTACAACTGTTACTGACGTTTCAAAAGACGATCCTATCGCTTACGGAAGATACCTAACCTACACCCTTGGCCATTGCTTTGATTGCCACACCCCTTTAGAAGAGAATGGATATAATTTTGATCGAATTGGGGAAAGCGGCAGGGTGTTTGATAATATTTTTGGCTTAGGATTTACCACTGTTTCATTGAACATTACTCCCCACAAACAATATGGACTTGGTGAATGGAGTGACAAAGAAATTAAACGTGCCATGCAAGAAGGGGTTAGCCGTAATGGCCGATCACTAGTCAGGGCGATGCCTTTTCCCAACTACCAGAATGTAAGCGAAGAGGACATGAACGCTATAGTGGCGTATCTTCGGTCCATGAAGCCTTTACCTGCTGATTAGCAGCCAAGTAACCATAACAAATACGACTTCTAGTAAAACAAGTATTCGATAAATACCTAGAAATTGTCTTGGGTTTAGACTAGTAGCCGCAAACATTTGCCGACGATAATGTACGTACCGAAATGGATGCTTAATCCACCTATACTCCGCGTAGATTTCAACAATGACGCCTGTCATGAAAACTTGGTCTTGATTTAGATTAGAGGCACTGAATTCCATGAATACTTTCAAAACAATAATTGCCCCAATTGTCATTGCTATTGGGTTTATTGTAAGCGGGGCCTCAGCACTGGTTTATCAAGTTTCATGGCAGCGTATTTTAGCTCTGCAAAGTGGGGTTGGTATTTATTCCGTTGCCATGATTGTTGGAGCCTTTATGGCAGGGCTTGGAATTGGTAGCTACTTGGGGGGATTGACTAGTCGTGGCATGTCACCTCGCCAAGCACTCCACACTTTTGCACTGATAGAAATCGGTATCGGAGGATTCGCACTAGCCAGTAGTTGGTTATTCTACGATTTGTTGTACACACAATATGGCTGGCTATTTGCCAACCCATGGCGCGCAGGTCTTATCCAATTCTTATCGCTGCTTATTCCTACCACTTTAATGGGAATGTCACTACCGTTTCTAGCGCAAGGAGTTGCTCGCCATGTATCTAGCGCAGCGCGAACATTGGGGTTTTACTACGGATTAAACGCAATTGGTGCGGCGTTGGGCGCGTTTATCACAACATGGTTCCTAATACGCTTCTTTGGAATCTCCGGCGCCATTTCTCTTGGCGCGGCAGGCAATCTATGTGTCGGCGCTGCGATTTTCGTACTGGCAAGGTTTCTTCCAGTAAATGTAAATTCACTGGAGCCTGATAAAAGTTCGAGCGCTAGTACAACCACACCTTCAGTAGACACAAACTTACCATTTACCGGTTGGGTTGCGCTGTATAGCGTAAGCGGTTTTTGCGCACTGTCGCTAGAAATAATATGGTTTCGAGTTCTTGATGTGGCTGTTAAATCAACGGCATTTACCTTCGGTACAGTACTCTCTATCTTCTTGCTCGGCCTGGGTGTCGGCAGCGCAATTGGTGGTGTCTGGGCCCAACGTTTACGTCATCCACTGCGGGCATTTTTGATCTGTCAATGCTTGTTGCTCATCCTGTCTGGACTATCACTAGGTTTGTTATCTGTTATCCCTATAGATACCACCTACTTCTCAGGTTTCGTAGACTACTGGTCACAATACACTGAATTCCCACTAGGCCGAAGCGATGATACAAGCTGGATTTACAAACTCTATGTTGCCCTTCCTCTAGCACTTTACGGATTGCCTACTTTGTTAATGGGCCTATCTTTTGGAATACTGCAGCGAGCAGTGCAGAACGATAGCAGCACCGCTGGCTTCAAGGTCGGCGCACTACAAGGAGCCAATATTTTCGGGAATGTACTAGGTAGCCTATTGACCGGACTCGTACTGCTAAGCTGGATAGGAACCACCGGTAGCGTGCGCATTCTTCTTCTCATCGGCGTGGGTTTTGCCCTGGTAGGCGTGTGGAAGTTTTCACAAAATGGTACGCGTGGAATCTTCCCCACACTTATAGTTATGCTTATCGGCGTTTGGGCTTTATTACCTGAAAATGAGTCTTTCTGGCGCCAACTGCATGGAAATAAAGACGCCACAACATTGATCGGAGAAGATGCTACCGGCGTATCCGCAATCAGTCCTGAAATAGACAGCCCTGGAATATTTAGGGTCTCGGTTAATGGTAAAGGGCATAGCCACATCCCTTTCGGGGGCGTTCATACAGTTCTCGGTGCAGTGCCTGCAGCGATCCACCCATCACCGACCCGGGTTGCTATTATAGGATTAGGATCAGGTGATACCGCATGGGCTGCCGGGTTTCGCTCCGCCACGAAACAGGTCGATGTGTTTGAACTAGTAGCACCAGAACTTAACCTACTCAAACGCTTGATCGATCGTGAGGGTGCCGAAACCTTCCCCAAGCTTAACGGATTGCTAAATGATAAACGCTACAGTATTCGACCCACCGATGGGCGTGCTGCGATCGCACTCGGCGACCAAAGCTACGACATAATTGAAGCCGATGCATTGCGCCCGACGAGCGCATATAGTGGGAATTTGTATTCTGTTGAGTTTTTCCGAATGTGTTCAGAGCATTTAGCGCCCGGAGGCATGGTCGCATTCTGGGCACCAACTGCCCGCATAAAAAGTTCAATCCTGGAAGTGTTCGAGCACGTATTAGAAATCCCCACCGTTAACGTTATTGTTGCTAGCCTGGAACCAATTACTTTGGTGCCTGCAGAGTGGCAGAAACGCCTAAATACCGCCGAAGAATTTAATTATTTAGGTTTTGAATTAGCCACCCTTGTGACGAATGAAATCGCCTATGCTCAAGTGGCTGTGTTCGAACCAGAATCAACCACACAAACCAACCACGATCTTTTTCCAAGAGATGAGTTTTCTACCCCCATTGGTTACTAGTAAGATCTCTCTGATCGACGGAATAGGAATACTAGCTGTAAACAAAAAGTTACAAATACTCGCGGTTAAAAAATTAAATACATACTATTATGTTGCGAATGGTTAACCGCATTTAAGCGTGGACCAACCTTAATAGAACACAGGAAATAAAATGAATTACTTTAATAGAGCATTTGCAACCGCGGCTATTGCGAGTCTGCTAGCACTATCTGGCGCGGTATTCGCGCACCATTCCACTTCAGAATACGACCAAACTGTATTGGTTGATATCAAAGGAACGATAACCAAGAAATTTTGGAGGAACCCTCACGTCATATTTCATATTGCGACTGCTGAAGGCGAGGAATGGATCATTGAGGGCTCCTCGGTTAGTAGTCAAGATCGAAGCGGTATTAGTTCAGACGTTATCAACGTAGGCGATGACATTACCGTCGCAGGACATGTTTCGACTCGGCGAGAAAATGATATGGTTATGCGACATATTCTTCTGGCCAATGGCCAAGAGCTTATGCTCGGCAGAAACAGCGAACCG
>DNHK01000400.1 GCA_003485905.1 Gammaproteobacteria bacterium
AGCGTCTCGACTCTTCGCTTAAAAGGCGGCTTACCTTTAAAGTCAACGGTTCTAACTTTAACTTGTTCAACATCAGAAGTTACGTACTCAGCTTGAGCAATATCAACTGTAGGCAGTGTTTCGATTCTGCGCTTGAATGGGGGTTTACCACTAAAGTCAGTAACCATTATGGTACTGCAGTTTTCGGTACATTCTGTAGAGCTGAATACGGAGTTGCTAGTGAAAACAGCCAAGCCAATAGCGCATAGTTTCAAAGATCTCATTTATATCTCCTATTTATCCGAGTTAATAACCTTAACCATGTCCAACGAAACGGGACTCAAAAGATTGTTTCCTTCCCTCTAATATAATCTGATCTCCGATCAGCCGTTCTCTGATTATATAAAAACAACGCACCAGATCAATGCGCGAAATGATATTTCTGCACTATTTTGGTGCGATTTTATTAAGCTTCTTTCATAGAAAGCCCAGCAGACGCTATTTTCTAATTGGCACGTTTATTGCGATTGATGAACAGGAAAAGCCTAACTATCAGAATATATATGCGCCTAATAGTAATTAAATCTTTAAGCTTTGTTCTCATTACATTTTCAAACTTCGCTGTTGCCAAGGATTTCGAATTCAAAATACCAATTATTCAGCAGAACTCAGGTAACTACTATATTGCGGGAGCCTTGGAACATGATGATCAAGTAGAGTTTCTAGTCGACACAGGTGCTGGAATGGTCACTCTTACAGAAAAAACCTTCAAGTCATTCACCGGGAAGACTATAAAGAAGCCTAGTAAACGTATCGCGGTAAGAATGGCAGACGGCCGCACCAAGGCTGTAAATGTCTATACGCTAAATCATTTAATTTTAGGTGAAGAGTGCGATATAGGCCCGTTAGAAGTAGCCGTGATACCAGGAGCATCAAATAATATATTAGGTTTGGATATTCTGAAGAAATCAGCACCGTTCGCCATTTATACCTTTCCACCATCGCTCGCACTAAGTATATGTGGGCAACTAGTCCCGACTCATAACAAAGGTGTCTAGAGGCCTAGTTGATCATTATCTAAATATCATCTATCCGCTTCACCTATATGACGCTAATTGACCGAAGTAGGCATTTGCATTAACACAGGCGGGTTACCAAGCACTAATAAACGGCTGAACATTAACGTTCTACAACGTTCTCCTCCATAAATTCAACAAAATCAGAACTACTGTTACGGCGAATATTCTCCCAAGTTGCGGCCGTTCGTTCGGGCAATACATCGTAAAAAAAGTTCCCCCAACCACTGTACCGGAGTTCTTCCTCATTAATAATACCGTCGGCAAAATCTCGATACCAGTATTCCCAACTTATTATTACTGTCGTTAAGTATCTATCCAAACGAACAGCCTCGTCCTCAGTCAATTCTGTCCCACTTTTAGCTTTGGTAATTACGGCACTAAGCCCTGTCTCTTGATCGTAGATAACAGCATTCAATTCTCGCATTCCGTTCGCTATATTCTGTCTAGCTTGTGAATCCAAAAGTTCATTGTTCTGTTGAACTTCCATCCCGAGAAATATAATTCCGGCGACCACACCAAGATTTGCAAATATACTGGTTAATTGACCAACATCAATTTTCTTCAAATCTCACTCCCCCTAAGATCTATCGCAATCCGAATATGATAGGCAAACCAATAGTCGCGCTACTAAGATTATCAATTACTGCACTTGGCTACGGTCAATGAACCCATCGCGATTGGGCATTTGCACCTCGGAAAAACTATTTTTATCCAGAACAAAATCCTCTGCCACAATTCCATTCAAATTGAGCAGGTAAGCAACTAGCTGGTAAACCTCATCATTACTCAAGGACTTTGGCGCGGTCGGAGGCATAGCCCGTCTTACGTAGTCGAACACCGTGCTGGCGTAAGGCCAATAACTACCCACCGTCAAATTGGGCGGAGTACTGGTCGTTGAACCCCCCACTAAAGTAGGCACGCCAGGGATACCCTCGCCCTGCTGACCGTGACAAGCAGCGCATTGTTGCGCATAGACACGCTGCCCTTGCTCGGCCGTTCCACTTCCCGTAGGCAGACCACTTCCATTGGGTTCGACAATTAGATCCCAGCCCTGTAAGTCAGCTTCACTTATTGGCTGCCCTAAGCTGATGTGCCCGGCATCATCCGGAGGGGTAGCAGCACATGCCACAAGTATTCCGCCCGACAAGATCAGTGCATAAACGCGATGTATTATTAATTTAAGCATAAACATTCAGCACCTCCCCTTGAGTAGAAACAGCCCAGCTCTGAATACCGTTAAAATGATATCGGTTCGCAGGACTGTATAACGCAAGCACGGCCTCTCTTGTTGGTTGCACGATGCCTGCGGTGTCTGTCGCACGACTCTGTAAGACTGCAGGCCCACCATCCCACTGCCAAGGGATGCGAAATCGCACCAGCGCAAGATCAGTGGGGTTTTCATCTAAATGGGCATCTGCCCATGTTGCACCGCCGTCGGCAGATACTTCGACTCGACGAATGGCCCCATGACCCGACCACGCTAGCCCGGTGACTTCATGTAGCCCCTGACGCTGCAGACTCATCTGGCCAGAAGGTGAGGTGATAAGAGACTTTACCCCCATGGGAAATGTAAACTGCAGAGCCTTGCCATCAGCCAATAGTTCCGTATAGCGAGATGTTGCATCCTTAAAGTTGGTAGGCCCATCGGTAAGTTTAATTTGCGTTAGCCACTTTACGCTGACATTACCTTCCCAGCCGGGTACGAACATACGCATCGGATAACCTTGCTCTGGTCTAATTGGTTCACCATTTTGGTACAGCGCAATAAACACATCATTGAGCGCTTTGTTAAGTGGGATGGAACGCCCGAGACTTGCGGCATCAGCCCCTGTGGCAGCCACCCACGTCGCGCCGGAAGCGATTCCCGCCTCATCCAATAATGTGGATAACATCACCCCAGTCCACTGCGCACAGGATACTAAGCCATGCAAGGCTGCAGCACTTCTGTCTCCCGCATTAGCGCCAGTGCTCTCGCCACTGTTGCCAGAGCACTCGAGAAAATAGGTGCGAGAAGTTTGCGGATACGCCAATAAATCTTCATAAGAAAAGACTAGCGGCTGACGCACCATGCCATGAATAATTAGACGATGCTCCGCTGGATCGATATCAGGCACGCCCGAGTGATGTCGCTCGAAGTGTAGACTATTCGGCGTAATCGTTCCTTGCAATAAATGCAGAGGCGTTCTCGATGCGCCGGTACCTGGAGCAATCGGGTTAGCAGGATAAGCTAAGCGTTTAATGTCGCCAGTAAATCGCGAAGGAGCGCCATATTCAGATGCCCCGGGCCCTGGTGATTTTGACCAGACAGGGATGCTCGGCGATTGTGCAACCAAGGACTCGCTCGCAACGACAGTAGCAAAACTTGTCATACCTAAGCTGAGCATATGCCGCCTATTGATCAGTCCGTTTCCAGCCGCCATATCGAGCACTTCTGTCTTTTGTTTATTATTCATTCAACCACTCGCGCTATTAGAAATTAATCCAGGCCACCCCAGTTTGATCGAGATTACGCCAAGCAAGAACTCGAAGGCAAGCCTCGCATTTTCTATACCCCGACATCCTATTATTAATCAGGAGTTAGCCCACAATGGCCTGAAGTGGCCAAAAATAGAGAATAGCAGGCACAGACACGGCTACCACCAGCATTTCCAGAGGCAGACCCATGCGCCAATAATCACCAAAGCGATACCCCCCCGGCCCCATGATAATCGTGTTGTTCTTATGCCCAATCGGCGTAAGGAAAGCGCAGGAAGCAGCAACCGCAACACCCATTAAAAAAGGATCCGGTGCAACACCGATGGCATTGGCCACATCAACTCCAATTGGTGCAGCAATCAATGCTGTCGCAACATTGTTAAGGAAGTCAGACAAGGTCATGGTGACCATAACCAACACGGTAAGGATCGCCCAATGCGGCCAACCCTCTGTTTGCGACACGATCAACTGGGCTATAAGTTGAGTGCCACCAGAGTTTTCTAATGCGATTCCAAGCGGTATTAGCGAAGCCAGCAAAACGATTACTTTCCACTCCACGCTTTCGTATACCTCACGACCTGAAACAATACCCATTGTCACAAAAGCGATCACACAGGCTGCAAGTGTGATCGGTAGATAAAGCAAGCCGCTGGCCGATAAGGCAATAGCGCCAAAAAATAACCCGATGGCTAAAGTTGCCTTCTTGCGTTGAATAACCGCATGTTTCCGATTTTCCAGTGGCAACACGCCAAGCCAGTTAATCACTTCATCGAGGCGGTCTGGACG
>DNHK01000103.1 GCA_003485905.1 Gammaproteobacteria bacterium
GCGATTGGGTATACTTTTGCGCCGCCGAGTTCATTGGCGCGTTGTCTAATCATTTGCGCGATTGCCGGTGTATCAATAGCTGGAATACAGTCAGGTGGCATGCATAAGCTAGTGATGCCCGCGAGCACAGCGGCTCTGGTCTCGGTTGCCAAGGTTGCTTTATGCTCCAGGCCTGGTTCTCTCATTCTCGCCCGAAGGTCGACAAACCCGGGGCTGACGATTAAATCAGTAGCATCAATATTGGTGACTTTTTTATTTGTCCACGCAGGTTCTTTACCGATCGCTTCGATGATTCCTTTATTAATATAAACATTTTGCTTTTTTTCGGTACCGGTTTTAGGATCAACCAGTAGTCCGCCTTGTATAGCAATCCGCATTACTCTCCGGCTCCTTCAGCGCCACTCATCACCATCGATAATACGGACATTCTGATGGCAATGCCGTTAGTAACTTGCGGCAATATTAGCGATTTGGAAGAGTCTGCCATACTTGAAGAAATTTCCAGACCACGGTTTATCGGTCCAGGGTGCATTACAATCGCGTCTTTATTTGCGGCTGCCATGCGTTCTTCTGTGAGCCCCCATGTTTTAAAGTATTCTTGTTCGCTAGCGATCAGTTGACCCGTCATGCGCTCCCTTTGCAATCGCAACATTATCACCACATCTACGTTATCAAGGCCTGTGTCCATTGACGTATGAGCGGTTACCCCTAGTGATTCAACGTCGGTAGGGATAAGGGTATTTGGTCCAATAACGCGTATGTCCGGGACGCCTAGTATTACAAGCGCTTGAATTTGAGAGCGAGCGACACGTGAATGAAGAACATCGCCCACAATGGCGACCGCAAGCTTCGAAAAATCAGGCTTGTGCTGTCGAATGGTAAACATGTCTAACATCGCCTGGGTTGGATGGGCGTGGCGTCCGTCGCCAGCGTTTACAACTTGCAGCTGATTATTAAGATGGGTCGCGATCAGGTGCGCTGCGCCGGCGTGACTATCTCTTACGATTAGCATATCGGCATGCATCGCTTGAAGATTTCGTGCTGTATCAAGCAAAGTTTCGCCCTTACTTGTTGAGGAGCGCTGAGCACTTAGATTGATAACGTCTGCAGATAGGCGTTTAGCTGCAATTTCAAATGTTGTTCGGGTACGCGTGCTTGGCTCAAAAAAAAGATTTACGATAGTGTAGCCGCGCAGCAGAGGTGCTTTTTTAATTTTTCGTTGACCAAAATCGATGAACCGCTCGGCGGTCTCCATGATTTCGGTCAATAAAGATTGGGAAAGACCATCTATGGTCAGGAAGTGTCTTAAGCTTCCATCCTCGTTTAACTGGATATGCGAGTCGCGTAAACCGCTACTACTCACTTTGTCTCACGAATTCGTTTCACTATTTCAAAGGCCAACGGCTCGGGGCCGAGCAATTTTACATGTTCATTAGGGGCTAAGGAAAGCCGTAAAGGGCAAATATCTGCGCGAATCGGCAATTCGTGGCCGTCTCGTTCGATTAAACTGACTAAACTGACTTTTTTTGGCCGTCCGGAGTCGAATAATTCGTTCATTGCGGCTCGAATTGTACGTCCGGTATGAATCACATCATCAACTAATATTACATGCGTATCGTCAAGACTAAACGGTAGTTCAGAGCCGCCTACTTCAGGTTGCAGCCCAACCATTGCGAAATCGTCGCGATAAAAACTAATATCAATATACCCTGGAGGTTCAGCTCGCCCGAGTCTCTTCTGCAATTCATCAACGATCCAGGCACCACCGCGACGTATACCTACTAGCACGGCGTCTGAATACGTATCTGTTTGTAAACTGTCGACAACACTAGTTAGCAGCGATTCGACCGTTGGGATTCTAGGTATATTGGACACAGGTAACTCGTGATTAATCAGGATTGTTGGTTTGTTGAATTGTCTGCTCGTTCATCCAGGTATTGAGTATTTCGAGTGCAGCATATTGGTCTCTTAGAGCAGTTCTATTATGCGCTTTGATGCCCTGTTCGGCTAATGCATTGTTCGCCGCTAATGTCGTATAAGCTTCATCTATTATCTCGACCTGTAAATCGTACTGTGAGGTTAGTTGGCCGATAAACGCATCGCGGGCGTTGTTAAAGCGTCTGTTACTCTGATTTTTTGAGCCACTTGTAGATGCCTGACCAATGATTGCAAGTTCTGGCTGCCATTCGTTTAGTATTTTTTTTAACGCGACAGCATCCGCAATGCCGGAATTTGCGTTAATCGTAGTTAAAGGTCGACCACTATTGGTAGCCGTTTGTCCGACCGCTATTCCAATCCGTTTCAAACCAAAATCGAAACACAGCACGGTCGTACCCTTCATGTGATAAGACTCGAACGCTTAGCTAGAGCAAATATATCCAATAAACTGATGTTTTTAATAATGTTATGCATGGCCAGCATGAATTGACATTTTATCAATATCTATTCCCAGAGATTCGGCTGTTGCACGCCAACAATTCTCATGTTTCGTTCTAAAAATTAACTGCTGTGTTGCGTTAGCATGTAGCCAGGAGTTATCAATAAGCTCCTGCTCAAGTTGGCCGGGCCCCCATCCTGCGTAGCCAAGAAATAATAAATACTCACTGGGAGCAGTGCCTATACCAATGGATTCTAATATGTCGCGGGAGCTGGTAAGACTTAGCTGGTCAGAGACTTTGATGGAAGACTCCCAAGCACTGTCAGCGGAGTGGAGAATTAGGCCTCGGTTCGAATGTACTGGGCCACCATGCAGAACTTGGCTTTGCGACAAGATTTCAAGATTGTCCGGGTCGTCAATAGAGATCCCTAATTCTGTCAGTACTTCTGCCAGGGATACTTTAGATGGCCGATTGATGGTTATACCTAAGGCGCCTTTTGTATCGTGTTCGCAAATTAGCGTAACCGTTTGTTTAAAATGCGGGTCCTGCATGCCGGGACTAGCTATTAGTAATTGTCCTGCAAGTGAGAATGAATTATCGGAGTGATCCATTGAGTTTAAGTTCTTTACTGTTAATTTGCTCGGTCGACAGCCCGGGTATTTAGCTCGCCCTCGAGAAAGTGAAATGACCGAGTGATATGGATAATGTCGCTAGTAGCTTTTAGTTCTTCAGGGAACGCTGCGAATGGGCTGGCTAATTCAATGAATCGAATAGCTGCGTCGTTCAAAAATGGGTAAGCAGAGCGTTTAACCAAATTAACTTCATTTATGCTGCCATCGGGGTTAATTGCAACATCAACAATGAGTTCTGCTGATATCTGTTGCTGTCGCGCTTGAGCTGGATAATTTGCGTTGCCGACGCTTTCCACTTGTTCTCGCCACATTGCCATGTAATTTGCGGCGGCGTCTGATTTAACGCTCGGCGACAAGAATGTGCGCCGTGGTTTTTTTTGGTATTCCTGCCAACGTTGACTGATTTGCGCAATTAGGCGCCGACGTTCTGCTGTCGCGATAGCAGCCGTATTATCAGTAGGGGATTCTTCCGTCGGTTCGACGACGGAAGGAGGCGCGGTGGTTTCTAGACTTTCTGATGGGGTGCTAAACTGCAAACCGTCAATGGTTTGAATGTCAGGCGATGGACTATCATTTTGTTGTTGTGGGCTTGCTGAGCTAGTAGCCGAATCTTGTGTGTCTGGCTCGAAGGGCAGGGGGCTTTGGGCAACCGTTTCTGCGTCTCCTCCTCCAAGGCTATCGTGTTGCGCGATGAAGTCAGCATCTTCAGCTTCTTGGTAGTTGGGGGCATTCACGAGAAGGATCTCGAGTGTGTTGCTTAATTCAGGTTGAGATGCGATTTTTGGAAGTGTGAAGCCAACTCCAAGTATTACGACGATATGAGCAACTAATGAAATAAACGCGGAAACACCTAACCGTTCGGTGTTATGGGTGTCAATTTGTAACTCGATGGCCTTCACTCTTACTTTATGCGTTTATTAACCTTTCAATTTCGTCGAGTAGATCGCCGGCAATATCGCAACCAAATTGATCATTAAGCTCACGGATGCATGTAGGGCTGGTTACATTTATTTCCGTAATTCGATCACCGATAACATCCAATCCGGCGAAAATAATCCCACGCTTTGCTAGTTCAGGCCCCACAATGCTGGCAATAGCTCGATCTGAGTCACTAATTTTTTGTCCTACCCCAGAACCACCAGCGGCGAGATTCCCTCGAGTTTCCCCCTTTTTTGGAATACGGGCTAGGACAAAATCAGCTGGTTTGCCATTGATCATTAATATGCGCTTGTCACCTTCTACTATCTCTGGAAGAAATGTTTGTACCATGGTGAAGCGGGTGTTGTGTGCCGTCATGTGTTCCAACACAACATTTATGTTTGGATCTTTCGCTGCGAGCCGGAAAATTGAAGCGCCGCCCATCCCATCCAGAGGCTTAATAATGGTGTCCCTATGTTCGTCTATAAAGGACTTAATCTGCTCGCTATTGCGTGAGATTAGGGTTGGGGGAGTTAGTTCCGGAAACCATGCGGTAAACACTTTTTCATTACAGTCCCGCAGAGAGGCGGGCTTATTGATGATAAGTACATTCTCTTCCTCAGCTCGTTCAAGCATATAGGTAACGTATATATATTCCAGATCGAAAGGCGGGTCTTTGCGCATTAGAATAACGTCTAGCGAAGCCAATGATTGGTCGCTTGGAGTGCCGAGGTTATAAAAATTCTGAGGGTCTCTTTCGACGGTAAGCGGTCGCATGGATGCGCGGGGATGACCATCAGCGAGATATAAGTCCCCCATTTCCATGTACTGAATTGACCATTCGCGATCTGTAGCGCGCCACAGCATTTCTAGAGTGCTGTCTTTTTTGTAATTGGTGGACGATATCGGGTCCATAATCACACCAATATTAATACTCATAAATAAACCTATAGTTTAAGTTCATGTTTAATTCTACTATCTATTCGTACTAGTCTATCGTTAATAGGTTTTGATTATTGCTGATCTTCAGAATATGGAGAGCGCCTCATCAATATCTGTGTTGAAAAGACGACCATTATACAATTAATCATCGATCATCTACCCGGGAATAGGGGCATAGAAAATTTTGGTTAAGGAAACTGAAACTAATCTTTAATTAATGCCGCTCGCGGTAGATCTTGACGGAACCTTATGCCATACCGACACGCTTTTCGAGAGTCTTTTGTTGCTATTACGCACTCGTCCGTTACAGTTTATTAGTAGCTTGCGTTTGCTTGGTAATCGGGCTCGTTTTAAGCAATATGTATTCAGTCGTGTACAGCTTGATTTGACTAGTTTGGATTGGAATCAACCGCTGATACACTATTTGCGAGAGCAGCGGAGGGTTGGGAGGCCCATGTGCTTGGCCACGGCGGCAGATAATTCAATAGCTCAGCGCGTAGCAGCTGATTTGGGTATATTTGATCGCGTAATAGCGAGTACCGGCGGTAAAAATATTAAAGGACCAGCTAAGGCGCTTGAGTTGTGTGCATTGTTTGGAGAGCGTAAATTTGTTTACGCTGGCGATGCACTGGCTGATTGTAGCGTGTGGGAGTATTCTGCGGGCGCTATTGTGGTGGGCGATTTACAACCCCGATATTCATCTGGTGAATTTGTGCCGGTGGAGGCCAGGTATGCTGCATTGCGGCTAACGTCACTGCGAGGAAAGGCATTAAGTATTTATATGCGGCTTATTGATCGTTGAGCTGGTTCTTTGTCGTTTGCGGGTTTATCGCTACGCTTATTAAATGTTGATATTGCGTTAGCCAATTGTTTGTCACTTGGAAGGGTTAACAGGTATCCTCTGTAGCTGTAAATATGTCCTATTTTGCGGTAAAAACCGCAGTTCTATCATAGTTTTGGAGGTTTGAGATTGTCGGTTAAAGTCATGGTTATAGATGATAGTAATACCATCAGAAAGTCCGCTGAAGTAATACTCAAACAAGAAGGCTTTGAAGTCTTCACTGCATCTGACGGTTTCGAGGCAATGTCTGTTATCACAGATCGTCGCCCCGACATAATATTCGTTGACATTATGATGCCGCGTATTGACGGGTATCAGACCTGTAAATTGATAAAAAATAATCGATTTTTTAAAAATACACCGGTGGTGATGCTTTCGAGCAAAGATGGTCTTTTTGATCGCGCTCGTGGGCGAGTTGCTGGTTCTGAGCAACACATAAACAAACCTTTTAGTAAGCAAGAGTTATTGCAAGCCATCGATCGGTACGTGAAAGTCGTTGACCCTAGCCAATGAAAATTATGTTGATTAAACAATCCAGAAGGAATCTATCATGCGTGTAAAGAAAGTGTTGCTGGTAGACGATTCGCCGACCGATCAGTTGGTAGTGATACGTATATTAGCTAGCCAAAACTTTGACATAGTCACTGCAGGTAACGGTGAAGAAGCAATTGAAAAGGCTAAGCGTGAATCACCCGATTGCATATTGATGGATGTGGTCATGCCCGGAATTAACGGGTTTCAAGCCACCCGCGCACTTGCAAAAGATCCTGCGACTAAGGATATACCGGTAATTATTTTGTCTTCCAAAGGCCAGCAGACCGATAAGATTTGGGGTGAACGCCAAGGCGCTAAAGGGTATCTGGTTAAACCGGTTAGCGAGAGCGATCTAATAAGTAAGCTAGAGGAGCTCTAGGTGAGTCTTTATTGGCTAAAGATGATCGTACCAGGGGTGAGACACATGAATCGTTTTGATGAGACATATGAATCGTTTTTTTGCTGCACGTTAACGTCGACAATTGTTGGGTTAACCGAGTGATGGCGAGCGCCTCCATATTATCGCGTAAGCCGGTAGAACTTCTACTTGGTTTGCAGCAGCTTTATGTCCAAGATCAGCATGGTGAATCAGCATCTTCTGATGCGCCCAAGGTGCTCGCATTTGAAGTTGCTAAATACTCTCTTTGTTGTGAAATGAATCAAATCGATAGTGTTGCAGACCCCGCAGCAATGTTAGTTTTGCCTAAAACTAAGCCCTGGCTACGAGGAGTTATTA
Source organism: Gammaproteobacteria bacterium (assembly GCA_003485905.1). Classification (GTDB taxonomy): domain Bacteria; phylum Pseudomonadota; class Gammaproteobacteria; order Arenicellales; family Arenicellaceae; genus UBA10349. Next base: position 6,982 of record DNHK01000103.1, read on the forward strand.
ACCGGCATGGGAGAAACCTTTCCGTTGTTGATTTGGCCCTTTTTCTAGAGTTGGGAGGCCCTATTGCGGAAGGTGCCGGGCAACTATTAGTATTGGCAGACTCTTCGTTGCAAGTTTCATTTTGGGTTGATAGTGTGGTTGGTCTGCGAAGTTTTGCTGATATTGATCTCGTTGCCTCAACTGAAGATCTACCGAGCGGGCTATCCAGCTATTCTGGACAGACTTACGTTGACGGAGAACAGATATGGAACCTGTTGGATATTTCCGCCATTACAAGTTCTGCGCGATTCCACGAAGTTCAGTGAACCGATTGGTGATATTTCTGGATGAATTCAACGAATGAGTATAGATACTGATCAAAATAAAATGACTTCTTCCGAAAAGACTGGTGCTCAAGACGTTGCGAGCAATTCTACGCAGCAACTCGAATTGGATGCTCCGCCAAAACCGTCTAATGCGATCGGACGGAAATGGTTGAATTTTGGTTTATTCCTATTGATCGTTGCTACTCTGTTTCAATTACTTGCTTGGCGAAGCGCTGACGTAACTGGGAAAGCGGGCCTGGTGATTCAAGAAATGTTGGTCGTTTCAGGTGACCTTCAATTAAATGCGCAAAACGCAATGTTGGGCGACGTCGATAGTTTTGCCAATATAACGCAGGCGCGTAGTCAAATTGCTACTTTAGCTCGTGAATTAAGTTGGTCCAACATTATCGACGATGGGATTGCCACAGTGACTGGTCTCGACGATGGAGACATTGACCGACGTTGGAGACTACTTGACGGCTCGTTAGCAAATATAAGTAATGCGCAGCAAGCGATTACGGGAATATACGACGGGGCGAGTTCGATAGATATTATTGGGCCCGTGTTGATTGCTAGTGTTGATGAAGTGGCTGGAAAGATTGGAGTACAGGGCGGTGATTTTGCGCTATTGGATGCAGCTGCAGACCTTAGAGCTATAACACAGAAGCTAATAAAAGAGGTGATGTTGGTTGTAAGTGGCGGGGAACGCACTGGAGATGCGTTGGAGCAGATTGTGAAGGGGGTCCAGTTTTTTGAGATTACCCTGGCGAATTTAAGCGCGGAATATGCTTCTCGTATGCCTGAAGATTTCGAAGTATTGGGCGATGCGTACGGAGAATTTTCTATGCTTACGAGGCAAATTGAAGAGCGTGCCCCAGAGTTTTTAGAGGCTAGAGACTCGCTGAATGATGTGAACGGGCATGCAGCTAGTTTGCGAGCCTCTGCGGTTACGGCGTTAGATAATGTAACGCTCGCGCGATGGCTTGGCTGGATACCGTGGGTACTAGCGATTATTGGGGCTTTAGCATTGCTGCGATCACATTTACAGGTATCGGCTGATGCTCGGGCCAGCGCAAGTAGGGCGAGAAATCAGGCTAGAGCGGGATTCGAAGCACAAGAGCACCAAGAGTCGATATTGAAGTTGCTAGATGAAATCGCCGCTTTGGCTGATGGTGATCTGACTATTGAGGCGGAGGTGACAGACCAAATAACTGGAGCGATTGCTGATTCCGTCAACTATGCGGTCTATGAAATGCGAGGTTTGGTTGGTCAAATTCAATCGGCCGCAGATCAGCTTGGTAGCGAAGCTGAAAATGCAGTTGAACATAGTGAGGATTTGGCCGTTACCAATCAGCGTCATTCGGGGATGATTGCCCAGATGGCATCAGAATTAAATATGGTAGCGCAGAGCATTGAGCAGTTTGCGGAGTCGGCACAGCAATCAAATTCGGTTGCCAGCAATACTATGGATGTCGCTCAAACGGGTACCGATGTAGTTGCTAAATCAATCGCTGGTATGAACAGTATTCGTGGGCGAATTCAGGAAACGTCTAAGAGAATTAAGCGACTGGGTGAGAGTTCGCAACAGATTGGTGAAATGGTGGTTACAATCGAGGACTTAGCGGAACAAACTAATATATTGTCGTTAAATGCATCGATAAAGGCGGCAGTTGGAGCATCTACACATTCTGTTGGTTTTGCTGGAGTAGCAGACGAAGTGCAATCTTTAGCGGAGAGATGCGCGGATGCGGCTAGAAGTATTGCTGAACTGGTCAATCGCATTCAAAAGGATACCAAGAACGCAATTCACGCAATGGAACTGGCGACCGGAGAAGTAGTGGCAGGTGCCAAAATGACCGATGAGGCTGGTCAGGCGCTTGACAGAATTCAAAGCTCCTCGGTTCAAGTATCAAAATTGGTCGCATCGATCGCGAATCAGGCATCAAGTCAAGCAGCAGGAATTAGGCGGTTGTCTAGTGAGGCGGTTGACATCAAAGATCAATCGGAAAGTAGCGCTATGCGAGCAATTGAGGCCGCCAAGGAAGTCGGTAGATTGAGAAGTCTGGGAGAACAATTAGCGACTTCTGTTTCCGGTTTCAAATTACCCTCTCAGCGTGAGTCTGAGTAATTGCTGCATCCGCCAGGATAAGCAGAGTATATGAGTTTTCGGCCAGACGTTGATTTGGCGACCCTAGAATGGGTCGCTGAAGAAGTTCGGTCAACTATGAAGGATGCCCTTAGGGAGCTTCAAGGGTATAAAATTACTGGCGATAATGTCGCACTTCACAATACCGCTAATTTTTTGCACCAAATTGGCGGAACGCTGCAAATGGTGCAGCTGGATGCCGTTGGACGGTTCGTTCAAGAACTTGAGCAGGTAGCGACGGAAAAAGAACTCGAGATCGATCAGGCTAAGTTGTCTGATGTCCTAAGTGAAGGTATCAAGGAAATAGGGCTCGCATTGGATCGAGTGACTATTGGTAGGCCAGAACCCCCAGCTTATCGATTGGCGGTAATTAATAATTTACGCGAACTTCGAGGCGAACCAGAATTTTATGGAAGCGAGTTCTTTTTGCCTGTTTTGGATGCCCTTCCCGAATTACCGGCTGGCGAAGCGTTGTCTGAAGAAGATTACATTGCAGCGATAAAGAATCAACGACTAACTTTTCAAAAATCGTTGTTAGCGTGGTTGAAGGGAGGCGACATTCAAGTCCTGACCCCTGCGCTTTCAGTCGCAGAATTTGTACTTTCTATATCCCGGTTTTCTTATGCCACTAGAATGTGGTGGGTGGCTTGCGCATATCTGGAGATATTGATTGCCTCAGAGGGCGTAGTCGAACACCAGCATCGCATAATACTAAGACGATTGGATGACCTACTTAGAGAGCTTGGGCAACACGGCGAAAGTGCCATGTTGCGGGACCCGGAAATTGACCTATTAAAAAGCATGCTGTTTGAAATTGGTCGAGTTGAACCTAAGACATCACTAGCGAACAAAGTAAGCAGTTTTTATTTGTTGGAGCAGTTTTTTAATGAACCTGTGGATTCTGCAGGTTCGGAAGATCAGCTATACGATCGCGAAACTTTGATCGAGCTGGAAAAGTCAGTTGTAGTTGAAGTTGCCAGTATTCAGCAGCTAATGACAAGGTACTTCGATGGTGATGGCATTGAAGGTGAATTATTAGACAGCTTGCTTCCAATGATTCAAAAATTATCCGATTCTGCCAAAGCTTTGAAAGTAAAGCCTTTGTCAGAATTATCCAAATCGGTTGGGATGGTGCTTGCCCGCGTACGTGAGGGTAAACTGGACTCCTCGGAAACCTTAGCGCTACATTTGGCGGCTGCGCTTCTTTTTCTCGAGCAAGCGCTTTCAGGGCGGGTCGTCCCTGATGAAGAATGGGAGAAGCGAGCAGCGGCTAAGACCAGTCAGTTTAAAGGTCTGGTCGATGGTCGAGAACTAGGCCATGTTGGTAAAGATGAGGTAAGTGCGCTAGAGAGAGTCCAGCTGTTAGATGTCGTCAGTCAAGCGGTTGATCAAACCCTGAGCGAGTTAGAGCGGGATTTGGAAAGCTTTTCCAAGGATCCAGTAAGCCTAAATATTCTTAGTGATATAGCGTCAAAATTCGATCATGTTCGCGGAGTGCTTCAGATTTTGGGAGAACAACGCGCTTCACTTTTGCTTACT
>DNHK01000243.1:0-6530 GCA_003485905.1 Gammaproteobacteria bacterium
TGCTTAAAGGTCGGAATCTCAACTGGATTCATAATTCTCACTACCAAAATGGCATTAGTAGCTCAATTAGTGCCGGCGTCAGACAGCTTTCAGCCGATGTTGATGGCATCCTGCTTTGTTTGGGAGATATGCCGTGGGTGAGCGAGCAGCAAATCAATGAGGTGATTGAAGGTTTTCAGCCTGATTCGGTGCGAGTGGCTTGTTTTGGTAAACGCCGTGGCCATCCTGCGCTTTTCCCGCGCGCATTGTTTACAAAATTAATGCAATTACGCGGTGATGATCTTGCTCGTTGCCTGTTCGATAATCTTGCTTCATCCGTGGTCGAGGTTCCGATGACAAACGACGCCGTACTGCGTGGTGTCAATTGCAAGGAAGATCTTTTGCAGTCCACTGCTTAGTTTTCACCATGAGGTGAATGCTCACCGCTAGTTTCTAAGCGACAAAATTTTTTCGACAATGTTCAACTGGCGCTGTAAATTTAGTTTCAAAGTGTTCCGGCAGCATTAGATTGGCAAAAAGTAAGATGAAAAGTAACCAGATTTTTTGGGTTGATGCATTTAGTGCGCTACCGTACCGCGGAAACCCCGCCGTTGTTTGTGTTCTCGAGCAGGAGTTGCGAGACGAGCGATTACAGGCAATGGCAAAGGAGTTTAATGTCTCCGAGACCGCGTTTATCCTGAAAGCCGACGATAATTATTCCATTCGATGGTTTACACCTACCAAGGAGTTGCCACTGGTTGGACACGCGACGCTGGCCGCAGCGCATGTTGTTTTATCAGAGCTAGAGCTTGATCGTGAAGATGTGATGTTTGAATCGGAAATGAGTGGAAGACTTTTGGCATTCCGTGATGCAAATAGCCTCGCTATTATCTTGCCCGCTGATATTGCTGAACCCTGCGAATGCCCGCCCGAGTTAATTGATGGGTTGGGTAGGGCTCCTCAGGCGGTGTTAAAGGGGCGCCACTATCTTGCTGTTTATCGGGATCAAACCGAAGTCGCCTCGCTAGATCCCGAATTTAGGGCTTTATCGAATTTAGACCGGCCGACGATTGCGGCGACTGCACCTGGAGCACAAGCAGATTACGTCCTCAGGTTTTTTGCACCCGCAAATGGAGTGCCGGAGGATCCGGTGTCGGGTGTGGCCCAATGTTCTTTGGTCCCGTATTGGGCGTCGCGTTTATCTAAGAAAATCCTTACGTCAGAGCAACTCTCTTCTCAAGGGGGAACCATGATTTGTAAAGAGACGGAGGCGGGCATTCAGGTAGCCGGACCATGCTGCACCTTGTTCTCGGGCAATTTAGTTAATTTCTGACGAGAAATATTTAAGATAAATGAAAGATCTGAAGATTATTTTTCGTAACCTCGAGAAAAAAATGAATCAATCGAATTGGTTCGATGATGGTTGGGAAATTTATAACCGCGGGGTTTACTTGCAACTTTATAAATCCAATTGGCATAACCAGAACCAAGGTGGCATTCACTTTGAGACGTATATCGAAGCTCCACAGGTTCGACAAAAAGAATTTCCTGTGTGTATGCACGTGGAAGAGGACTGTCCCGGCCAGCAAAAGTTCATTGAAGAGTTTCTAGTTTTAGAAGGTGATCGCATCAGAAGCTGGAAGGGTTATCAGGTAATTGGTGAAGGATATAGCGTTTGTAAACGGGTGCTCCCGCTAAATTTCAAAAATCTTGAGCAACGACTCTTTGAAGAATTTAATAAGCTTCGTTTGTTAGAGGCTGGAATTGATCAAGCACTCGAACGGTTCATGGTCAGTTCAAATTGAGTGCGTGAAAGTCCTCGTTGGTCTTAAGATCTCATGAAAAGGCATAAAAGCCCCTGTATCGATGTCTGCGACTTTAGCGGGCTAAAGGGATGGTGTTCGGGGTGCGGCCGCACTCGGCAGGAATGCCAGAAATGGAAATCGATGAAGCCTTACGACAGAAACCTGCTTCTTGGCCAGCTCAAGAAAAGGAAACAGAAGATCCTTGCGACCCCTAAATCTGAATTAAAAGAATGATAACAGTGCGATCTAAAAAATAATTTCATTATTTAATGAATTAATGAATTAATGAATTTTAGTTCTAAAAGATTGAGATTATCAGGACATCAAGTTAAATTGATTTTTCTTATAACACTAATAACGATATTGTCTTGGAACAAATTTCTGTCTGAAGGTATTTTCTCATGGCGACTAAAAATTTAGGAGAAGGAAAAAAACATGGCGAATCGCGAAAACATTATGCGGCACTTAAATATTGTGGGGCAGTTGCAGCCCGCATTACATCAGCCGCAGCACGCACCTTATCCTGACCAGATCGATAACGCTCATTGGCGAGCGTACACCCGAGCTTCTCATGATGTTGGCGGTGAAGCGGACGTTCCAATCACCTGGGAAGAAAAAGAAGAAGAAATCTGGGAGCACAATACATTTGTGACTTGCGAGGTTTTGGCTTGGCGCGGCATGTGGAACGCCGAAGAGAGAAGAAGGCGTCAAAATGTCGACGTTGGTCAGACAATCTACTTGGGACTACCGTATTACGGCCGGTGGCTAATGACTATTGCTATGGGTCTGGTCGATAAGCAGCATGTCAAATTGACAGAGTTGATAGATAAAATTGAGGAAGTAAAGCAACGAGCGAAAGAAAACGGAGGTAAAGTTTATGATTAAGAGCCACCACGTAGAGAAAGCAACTGGTGTGGGCGATCCCCAATGTTTTAAAGGGGAGGCTGGTGCAGCTAAATTTAAGGTGGGGGATCGAGTGCGGATTCGAAACTTGCCGGATATCTTTTATACCCGTTCTCAGATGTATTTACGCGAAGCAGAAGCCGTCGTCGTAAAGCTTGTGTATGAAAGCCCGCCCGCTGAGGATGAAGCGTGGGATAACACGGATAGTCCAGAGTGGTTTTATAGCCTGTTGTTTAAGCAGACTGATTTGTGGCCTGACTATCCGCAGAAATTCTCTGGAGATACTTTGGAAACAGAGCTATCGGAGCGTTGGTTAGAGGCTGTTTAAAGTTTAAAAAATCTCCTATTCCGCGATATTTTGGGATCAGGAAACCAACCGGTTTTAAAGTTGGAGTAATAAGGAAAAATTAATGTCAAATTCAGATAACCATGACCATGACCATGACCATGACCATAGCGCGGCACCGATGGTAGAGGAGATTAGTGACTTCGAGGTTCTAGAGGTCGCGGTTCGTGAACTTTGTATTGAAAAAGGGATTTTTACTCAAGATGACCACAATCAGTGGACCGAGTATATGCACACCCTGGGACCACTGCCTGCGGGGAGATTAGTTGCAAAAGCGTGGTTGGATGCCGACTACAAACAGCTTTGTATCGATGATCCAGTAAAGGCAAGTCTCGAGGTAGGAGTGGACTGGGTAAACAGCATGCCGAGCAAGTTCGGAACACCTAGTGATTACTGTAATCCACGAATTTTGGTAGATGAGCCGAAGGTGAAGCATGTCGTGGTTTGCACTTTGTGCTCGTGTTATCCGAGACCAATTTTGGGACAGTCACCGGAGTGGTACCGCACGCCAAACTATCGAAGACGAATGGTTCGATGGCCGCGACAGGTGCTCTCTGAGTTTGGTTTACAACTCCCGGAGGATGTTGAAATTAGAGTGGCCGACTCTAATCAAAAAACACGCTATGTTGTAATGCCAACGCGTCCAGAAGGTACCGATGGGTGGAGCGAAGATCAGCTGGCTGAGATCGTAACGCGAGATTGCTTGATTGGAGTGGCAATGCCGCGAGCAGATAGAAAAGTCGACGACAAGCGTCACGTGCACAAGGCAATTCATCCATACGGCCATTAGAGTTCGACTTAGCATGTCAAAATCTATTCCATTATTAGACAAGATTGGCGAAGAAGGGCGCGTTTGGAACGACCTGCGCGAGGAATATGGCGTGGAAAACCCTGATCCGCCGTGGCGAGTAACTTTGGAGAGCACATGTGAGGCTTTGAATGAAGGTGCATGTGTGCTTCCCTCACTGGCTCGAAGAGATGAGGAGGATGATCTGGTCGATGAGCTTTATAGTCATATTCCACATCCAGAACGTCAATTACTTGCCTTAGCCCACAGTATGATCATCCGGGGAATCATGACCGAAGAAGACCTAGCGCAGCACATAAAGGTTGTTGAAAAAAGATTGAACGCGGCTTAAGTGAGTGTCCTTTTAGCGGCAGTTCTGAGTTGTTGAACGTTGTTGCAATGTTGCAATAATGAGAAATAAATAAATTAACAAAAATTAAGTAGTCATTAATAAAGATAAGCTTTATAAAAAAGCACGTTGTAAGTCGTGAAGAGTAATTAGGAGAAAAAGTTAGTAATTAGTAATAAGTAAAACGAGATCGAACATCGATCAAATTACTAAGATCTGCATTGACTTTTAGAGGGTTGAGTAGATCATTAAGGGAGGAAGTGTGATGTCAAAAATGACGCCAGAAGAAGCAAAGTTTTTAGCGGCTAAGGCCCAATCAGCAGCGATAAAAAATAAAATACTAGATCCGGAAGAGGCCCAATTTATTGATGGGGGGCCGATCGATGAAAAAGGATTGCCAATTGATGCCAAGAATTATGGCGATCAAATTGACGACCCTTACTTGAAGACCAATTCGAACCCCCTTTTTGGTGGGTTTATGGGAAGTCGAGTGAGTCGGCGATCTGTCCTTCAAACGGGTGCTGCTTTGGCAGGCGCAGGCTTGACAGGACTTCCAGCATTCGCAAAGAAGAAATTCGACCCCGTCGTCAATATTTGTTACATACCGATAACCGACGCTGCAGCGCTCTTGGTTGCTCACGAGCTCGGTTTCTTCAAGGACGAGGGCATCGACTCCAAACGCCCAACCCTGATCAGAGGATGGTCACCTCTCGTGGAGGCTTTTTCGGCTCACAAATTTAACCTCACCCATATGCTTATCCCGATCCCCATCTGGATGAGATATAACAATAACTATCCGGTCAAGGTGACCGCTTGGGATCATACCAACGGCTCAGCCATCGTGGTGAACGACGATATCAAGACCCCAGCCGATTTCGGCGGCAAGCAGTTCGCGGTGCCTTACTGGTATTCGATGCACAACATCGTGTCACAAAAGATTATGAAGGCGGCTGGAATTACGCCGGTCATCCGTGCACAGGATGCTGCGTTGGCGCCAAATGAATGCAACCTTCAGGTCCTTGCACCACCCGATATGCCTCCTGCACTAGCCGCTAATAAGATTGATGGTTATTGTGTCGCTGAGCCATTTAACGCCCTTGGCGAGATTAAAGCGGGCGGGAAAGTTTTAAGGTTCACCGGCGACGTATGGAAAGGTCATCCTTGTTGTGTTGTCGTAATGCATGAAGATGATTGCATGGATCCCGAACATGCCGCGTGGGCGCAAGGTGTCCATAACGCGATCGTGAAAGCTCAGTTGTATACCGGGGCTAATCGTAAGGAAATTGCTCAAATGCTGTCTCGGGATGGTAAAAAATACTATCCTTTCCCGAGTAAGGTCGTGGAGCGCGCAATGATGTTCTATGATCCCGCTTACTACAACAATCCCAACGCTATCCAGCATGTGGATTGGGGTCAGAACCGGATTGATTTCCAAGCCTGGCCTTATCCATCGGCAACCCGCATGGTCGTTAACGATCTCAAAAACGAGACCTTAGTGACGGGAGATCGCACTTTCTTGGATACTTTAGATCCAGAATTTGTTGTGGATGACTTGGTCAATTATGACTTCGTTAAAAAATCTCTAATGGCAAATCCAACATGGAAAGACGATCCTAGCGTGCCGAAGAGTGACAATCCTTTTGAGCGTGAAGAGATCCTGGAAATATAAAAATCAGGCTAACTAACCTCGCCCCTCGAGCAGGGGCGAGGTTAATAACTAAACAAAATATTAGGAAATATTTATGTCAAATACTGTAACTGAGAATACTGGTGATGTCGTCCAGGCAACCCCGTTACTGGCCAGTAAAGGGCTACATCTGTTTTGTGCGCTTGCGCTTGGGGCAACGGTGTTGTTTGCGGCGGGATTTGCGCAGTCGTCTAGCGTACATAATGCTGCCCATGATATGCGGCACTCTCAAGGGTTTCCTTGCCACTAACGCTCGGCTTTTAAACGACGGGCAAGTTTAGGAACGTTCAAATGCTGTTTAGGCGTCTCGTTATTATTTCACTTTTAGCGGGGTTGGTTGGAGGCTTTGTTCTCAGCCTGTCTCAACAGTGGCAGGTGCTCCCCATTATTTTCGCGGCGGAGGGGGACGAAAGTTCTAAAGCTGCAGAGGTTTCAACGGAGTTAGCGTCCGAGTCGCATGGGGATCATGATCATGGCGGCGATTGGTCACCCGAAGATGGACTCGAACGGACTTTGTTTACGGTTTTATCGAACGTTTTGACTGCTATTGGTTTTTCTTTGGTATTAGTAACGCTGATCGCAATTTCGTCGATTTACTTTAATAAAGAAATCGGTACCCTTTCGGGCCTGTTTTGGGGGCTCGGCGGCTTTATAGCGGTTTTTGCTTCACCTTC
>DNHK01000243.1:6609-8931 GCA_003485905.1 Gammaproteobacteria bacterium
CTGACTAGCGCCGGTTTATTTTTAGCGCATATTTGGAAGAGTTACTGGCGGTGGCCAATAGCTTTTATTTTTTTAGTCGCGCCTCATTTTTACGGCGCACCGCACCCTGAAAATTTGTACGCGGGCTTTCCCGCTGATGTGGCTGAAAAACTAGCGATGCTGTCCGACCAATTCTTGGTCGCTACGGCGTCAAGCAATCTAATTTTTTGGGTGTCTTTAGGTATTTTTTCGGGATGGGCGCTAAAGCGATTTCCACTGCCGAGAGCCGTTTGATTTCAGGGTGGTGATTAGGGCCTTAGCAGCGTATCTGATCGTTTGAATCTCTGAGTTATGTATTGCCATTGAAATTATACTTATAAGTAAATCGGGGAATAAGATCATCTACCGATAGGAATTTCCTATTCAGTCCATAAAGTTATCGTCTTGATCTAGACCCCCACTGCACAGTGATGTCTCGTAGACTTAATCGAAGCGCTTTGGGAATTCGGCGATTCGGCCTATTTTTAGCCTTATCATTAAAGCTCCACGCCCGAGCGGTTCCTTTAACACCTAATGGGGAGACGGTATGACGAATAAGCTTTCAGTGATGTGCGTTTCTGGAACGCTCGAAAAGTTACAAATGGCTGCGATGGTATCTTCTGTTGCCGCTGCAACGGGAGAGGACGTCACCGTTTTTTTCTCGATGAATGCGCTCAAGTTCTTCCTCAAGGAAAATGCTGAGTTAGCACCCCCTGAGGAGGGGGACTTTGGGCCTTTGATTAATGTTGACGGCGTTCCTGCGTTTCGAGTGTTATTCGAGCAAGCAGCAGAGTTAGGAGATGCAAAATTACTGGCCTGCTCGATGGCTCTTGACCTTCTTAAGGTAGACCCTCAAGATTTAGTACTTGATTTTGGCCCTGCGACTGGGCTGACCAAGTTTCTTTCGGATGCGGAGGATGGAAGAATCGTGTCGTTTTGACGTTTTATTTAAACGTCGTGTCCACTTGCTAAATGCAAAGATAAGCATCAAGTTAATTATTATTGGAGTCAATAATGCCCGAAGAAAAAATAGTCGACGCTCGAGATACATTCTGCCCTGGCCCTTTGATGGAGCTGATTTCCTTTATGAAACGGGCAGAGATCGGAGATCAGCTTGAGCTGTTGTCGACCGATGAAGGTTCTGCAAATGATGTCCCAGAGTGGATCAGTAAAGTGGGTCACGAGCTTGTGAGTAACGAAAAGATAGACGATGTGTGGCATATAAAAGTGCGTAAGGCAAAGTGACGAAACATTGGCCTGACGGGATAAATACTCTTGTCAATTGATACTGCCATTTTTGCATCTTTTAAAAGTTAGTTAGGAGAGAATTTAAGATGAAGATTTTATTCGTCGGTGGGGGAATGGGCGGAACGATAGCAGCGAATAATGTCGCTCGTCGTCTTTCTAAGGAGATCAGAAGCGGCAAAGTTGAGATAACGATGCTGTCGGCAACCGATCAGCATTGGTATCAACCTGGTCTTTTATATGTCGCTTTTGGCAAAATGGCCCTGACAGATATTTGTCGTGATCAGTCAAGTCTTCTCGAGCCCGGGATAAAGTTTTTCGTTGATCCGGTCGAGGAGTTTGAGCTCAAACAAAATCAGGTTCGCACTAAAGCTGGCGTCGTGCATTCCTATGACATGTTAGTGATCGCAACCGGTTGTGAGGCCGTTTACGATGAGGTGCCAGGACTCAAAGAGTCGTCTGAGACTCCCTACACCAGAGATGGCGCAGTGGCGATGTTTAAAAAACTGCGCGATTTCGAGGGGGGCAAGGTAGCGGTGGTCGTTGGCGTACCGCATAAGTGCCCGATTGCTCCAATTGAGATCACGTTCATGTTGCACGAATTTTTTGAAAAACGGGGGATTCGAGATAAGGTTCAGTTGCAATACACCTACCCGATTGCTCGAATTCATAATATCGAGAACATCGCGAAATGGGCTATTCCTGAATTTGAAAGAATGGAAGTGGACTATGAAACCTTCTTTAATATGAAGGAGGTCGACGTTGATAACAAGATTGTTCACAGTGAAGAAGGAACAGAGAAGGAATTCGATCTTCTTGTGACCGTGCCTCCGCATAGGGGCCTGCAGGTGATTGAAGATAATAATTTAGGAGAGGCGGGCTGGATTCCAACAGATCGATATTCTTTGATGATGAATGATCAAGATAATGTGTTTGCTTTAGGCGACACGACTAATTTGCCGATCAGTAAAACCGGTTCAACCGCTCACTTCGAGAGCGAGGTGATCGGAGAAAATATTGCTTCTCTTTATCGCACGGGAACGGCAACCAGAGAATATG
>DNHK01000180.1 GCA_003485905.1 Gammaproteobacteria bacterium
CTATAGTTATAACTCCACATCAGACATCGCTATTTCTGATAAAATATCAAAAGTGTAACTATAAAAATCGCCAGACTCAGTGACACTGCCAGTACCACCAATCTGATTTTGAAATGAAAAACCCATAGTTAATATGTCGCCCTGTTCACCGAAGTAAGTTGAGCTTGTGTAATAACCAAAATTTGATTCAATACTTAATAGGTGATGCGCCAGACGGACAGCATAAAGTTTATTGTTATCACGGTTACTAAATCCTTTCAAACCATCATAAATACCTAGAACATAGTGTAATCTTCTGGCGGTTCCCCAAAAACACCGCCTTCTCCACGTCCAAGACTGCCAGCCGCACCACCTTGATCGGCCGGAAATAGAGGTTGTCGATATTGGTTCCAAGTAAGTCCATAAAAAGGACCATTGATCTCTACACGGTCACCGGGAATAAGCGTCCTACCAAACCAAAAGTTGACACTTGGGTTAATCTCTACTCGTACAATCGCATCTATGAGATCAGTTGAATCATGATTTTGTTTATCCGTATTGATACTAAATTTCAGATATTTATGAATTTGAGCGGCAACATAAAGACGGACACTATCAAAAGAAAAATCAGAATTATTGTCTAAGTCACTCTTTTTAGAATCTAACTGCATCCGGACACCTCCGCCAACACTCAGCCATAAGGTATCACTGTGTTTAAATTTAACGTCACCCATCACAGAATGTGGAGTCATTAAAATAGTGGTTAATAATATAAGCTTCACAATTTTTAGAGAGCGCCCTTCACTAAGAGATTGAAACCGCATCTTAGGCTTACCCTTTATTGTTGGTTTAATTAACCCCACTTCAGAAAATCAGCAGAAAATTCACTAATATTCTTACATTTATTTCTTATTATCTTGATAGATTAAATTTTTCATAAACTAAAATAGACTATTATTTATCCTTAAATATATTTTTAATATAACAATGCAAAATTAAGATAAAATTATAGTTTGTTATAATTATCTTTTAACACTTCTAGAATAGCCTTAGCTTCTTCACTCGTTTCCCAATTACCATCCTCATTAGTAATAATTACTTCTGTCTTATCTCCAACTCCTGTCAAGCTTAACTGATAAGGGGTGCCATCATCATCATCGCCCCAGAATTTTAATTTTGATAGGAAACCTTTTCCTTCTTTTTCATTTTCTGATTTGAAGATACGAAACTCATATATACCTTTCGCCTGATCACTACCTTCAATCACATACTCAGCACGTTCTACTATCATTCGTGCTTCACGCCAGCCACGTGTGAATTCCTGAGGAATCACTAGATAACTTTTGCCATCTCCAGCATCAAAAATTTCTGCTTTGGCCTTCACTCGTTTTGTCGTTGAAGTTTTTGCTATGGATGTACTAATTTTGGAATCATTTGTTATTTTCTCTAATTTTTCCATGTCTGTCCCATAAAAATGTAAATTTATTTTCCGAATGACACTTTTTTCTGTCTCCGTGTCAATGACCACATCAAGCCATTCACCTTCGGTCAAATTTTGTTTTTCACTTGAGAGAAATAATAGCGTTCCGCCAGAATCAGACGGCTCTGCAAAAATCTTGAACTTATACCTGTTGCTATTCTCTTCTTTCCAACCCGTTTCAAGCACCCCTAGTTCTGCATCATCCAAGTCAATGACATACTCTTTTTCTCTCCAGAATTCTTTAAGTTTAGGCCATATATCAGAAGACGAGCCCTTCAAGGCTAGCCACTGTTCACCATTCTGCTCACCAGAACCTAATACCAAACCCTGTCGCTTGTTTTCAGAACGTTGCCGCTCAAACTCAGTCAAAGACGTTGATTCCTCTCCTGGGATCTCTGCAGAATATTCTCCTTCCGTCACAGTCAAATCAGGGGGGACTTCAAGTATTGGTAAACTAGTACTTTTTTGATAAGCAGTTCGCTTATCAGGCAGCACCTTTTCTAAGTCCTTAACACCTGGAAGATAAGAACAACTGACTATAGATAAAGAACTAAGTATTAATGCAAAATTACGTAAAATCATCATTATGTATTTATATAACTCCTGCCTGTTTCATGGCGTCTAATAATTTTAATTCCGCTGATTCAGACATCCAAGTCATAGGTAGTCTTATTCCTGCTTGTATAAAGCCTAATTTATGTAAGACCCATTTCACAGGAATTGGATTTGATTCAACAAACAACTCTTTATGAAGATCTTTAAGCATATCATCTAAATTGCTGGCACCATCAATGTCGCCACTGAGGGCTAACATACACATCTCATGCATTGCTCTGGGCGCAACATTCGCTGTAACTGAAATGACCCCATCACCACCTTCAAGAATGAAGTCTTTCGTAGTCTCATCATCTCCTGTTAGCAACAGAAAGTCTGCGCCCGCCCCATTACGTATCTGTTTGACCCTAGCCAAATCTGCCGTTGCTTCTTTGACACCGATAATATTTTTTATCGTAGACAGCCGAACTATCGTATCGGGCAACATATCACAAGCTGTTCTACTTGGTACATTGTAGAGTATTTGTGGTATGTCAATCGTCTCTGCAACAGCCTTATAGTGCAAATATAATCCTTCCTGTGTCGGCTTATTATAGTAAGGCGTGACTAAGAGACACGCATCAGCACCAACTTCTTTAGCACATTTTGTTAATGAAATCGCTTCAATCGTTGAGTTTGCACCAGTACCTGCAATTACGGGAATACGACCATTCACTATATCGACTATTTGTTTGATCACTATACAATGTTCTTCTTCAGTTAATGTCGCAGATTCGCCAGTCGTACCCACAGCAACGATTGCATCAGTGCCTTGCTCAATATGGAATTCGAGCAGATTCTCCAATGCTGGGCTATCTATTTTTGTATCTGGTCCTACCCCAGTCAGCATCGGGGTAACAATAGCGACCATACTTCCAGTAAACATATCAGTAGTTATTATGAGTAATTGAGAAAAACGTGTATGGTACTTAATGAAGTATCCATATGACAAGGAAATTAGTATACATATAACGTGTATTACGATCGGATGACGCCAATATCAAACTATTTACATAGTAACTACCTAATTATCGTCTCAGTATAAGATGCAAAATTATCTTGTTGTAAGTGCTTTGATCGAAAATTCTAGCGAAATTATACGTGAATTTTCTAAACTATCTAAATCTAGCGGCTGCAATATCATCGATAGTCGATTTAAGGTTTTCGGACATGAACTTTCTTTGATGATTTTCTTGACTGGAACTTGGGATGCCATTGCTAAAATTGAAGATATGTTTGGCATTCTTGCAAAGAAAAAACAAATCAAGATTCTCACAAATCGAACAACTGTAGACAAATTGCAAGGTGACTCCATGCCTTATGCGGTTGACGTTGTTGGTCTTGACCAACCGGGGATTATTTTTGATATCTCAGATTTCATGTCAAGCAATAATCTAATTATTCATGAAATGGCGTCCAATACCTATGAGGCTTCGATTACTGGCGCAAAAATGTTTTCCTTGCATATCATGGTCAATATTTCATTAGATTCGTCAATCGCATCTATTCGAAGCGATTTCATTGAGTTTTGTGACCATCTTAATCTGGATGCTATAATGGAACCTGTTAAGTAATGGTTCACCTAAATTGCAGTTCCTGTATCAGCGCCGTACCCGAACTTAAATGTTACATATGTATTAGTGTTCTGCATATTCCGTTTTTTCAAAATTACAAACTAATTACTCTTCTTACTCAGTATCCCAGAGAGAAAATTTACTAGAATAGTATTCTGTGTTACAACAAAATATAAACTTTTTAAATATGAGCAACAGATAAATCATGAATAAAGTCAGTATTGGGAAAAAAGTTCCCGCCTTCACTCTACCAGCAACCGGTGATAAAACTATCAAGCTTTCAGCGCTAAAAGGTAAAAATATTGTTCTATATTTTTATCCTAAAGATAGTACCCCGGGATGCACTATAGAAGGCCAAAACTTTCGCGATAATATTGGTAAATTCAACGCTCATAACACTATCATTCTTGGCATCTCTCGAGACAAATTATCTTCTCACGAAAAATTCAAACAACAACAATGTTTCCCTTTTGATTTATTGTCTGATGAAGACGAAACACTTTGTAACTTATTTGATGTCATAAAAGAAAAAAACATGTATGGACGAAAGTACATGGGTATTGAGCGCAGTACGTTTTTGTTTAATTCGCAGGGCATACTTACGCAGGAATGGCGCAAGGTAAGAGTAAAGGAACACGTACTAACGGTGCTAGACGCTGCACAAAACGCAAGCTAAATACACTAAAATCCTTCTAGTTTCAGACCCAAATCAGTCACGCTGCTTGCATACTGCAAGGCAACCTCTTTATCAATATCACCGGCTTGAACCAACATCATTAGATGATCATCAAAATGCAACATACCCTCAACCGTATCACCGCCTTTGACTAGATCTTCTATTTCTTTAATTCTCAAAGGATCCAATATTAGTTCGCTCACACGCGCGGTAATCGTCATCACCTCAAATGCTGAAATTCGGCCGCCAGTAGATTTTGGGATTAAGCGCTGCGTAGCAACGGCTTTCAAGTTTTGCGCCAACTTAGTTCGGATCGTTGCTTGCGCATCGCCATCAAAGCTCGAAACCATTCGAGTAACCGCATCAGCCGCCGTGGGCGCGTGCAAGGTAGAAAACACCAGATGACCTGTTTCCGCGGCATTTAATGCAATTTCAATACTGACTGCATCGCGCATTTCACCTAACAAAATAATGTCAGGGTCCTCCCTTAGGGCCGCTTTCATAGCCTCCTCAAAGCTCGGCACATCCAAACCAATCTGTCGCTGAGAGAAAAAACATTTATCACTCTCGAATGCGAACTCAACCGGGTCCTCTATCGTCAATACATGTTTTCTACGGGTATGATTTATCTCATTTAGTAGTGATGCCATTGTAGTCGACTTACCCGACCCAGTCGCACCAGAAAAAATGACCAAACCATTTTCCAAAGATGATATTTTCTGCACTTCTGCTGGTAATCCTAGCTCGCTAGGGACCGGGATATCACGCGCGATAATTCGCATAACGATCGCGCTGGCACCTAGCTGTCTATAAATATTTGCGCGAACTCGATTACCGTTTTTGTCTGCTATCGCAGTGTCAAATTGGTGCGTTCTAAGGTATTCGGCTGGATCCTGATCTCCGAGCATTAATTCGACTAATAACTCGACGTCATTAGCACGCAAGATTGGTGACCCCTTCATAGCCCGAATACTTCCGTCAACCCGAATCATTACTGGCGAATCTGCTCGCACATGAATATCCGATACCTTAATTTGTACCGATGAACTAACTACCGCGGTCAGAAAATCGATCACCGACATCCCACCGATTTGTTTTCCCTCTATTTCTGACAAAAGATCCCCCCGTATTTTAAATCCTATGGCTACTGAGTAGCTGTTTGGTAATTAGCCTACAAAAGATCGTAAACGATGTAACGCAGCGCCACTATCTAATACCTCAAGAATCATTTTTCGCGCTGCAACCGGGGCGCTTGCTTGCCCAGAGCTATATAGTATCAGGGCGCCTGTCGTTGTCAGCAATTTTCTAGCATTCCCACAGGCACCGTTCAAGGCTGCTAACCCTTCCTCCGCAATCCTGGCTACTTGAGCCTCACAGCTTTCTGTATCTGAAAATTTAATTTCACCACTCGACACGACGTCCAATGGATCAAAATCAAAATCTATCCGAGAAGGCTCCAAATCATGTTCAACGCTCACCAGAGTTGCCCTAAGCGGTTTATCAAGCGCAGGGAAAACACCTCCCTCCATCCCCTTTAGGAGGCACACTGAATCATAGCCCGCTTGCATTGCCATTCGAGCATATATAGGTGGGTAGGCTTTATGTACATACCCTATATGAAGGTGATTCTTTCCAGATGCCCGCAATGGGTGCAGTAGTCTTTCTAGCGTAGTTAGGGCAGTTCGCTTGATCATTAAGTCCCGTTGTTCGCGTATTGCATAAAGTGCTGGGGAACTAAATTCTTGCCCACAATATGCCCAACCCACATCCTCCGATTCCAAAAGGCTCACGGCCTCTGTCATATCCGGCAGCTGCGGTTTCCCTAGAAACTCAAAAACCTTTGCTGCTGTTACACCATGCTTAGGGCCGCAATCATGTACACCGCTAACATAAGCAGGCATTCCGCACGCTGCCAACACCGCAGGCAAGAATGCGCAAAAGTTAAGTTGACGATTACTGCCGTCAAAAGGTTCTGCCAACTCAACCAGGTTTTCGGTCTCGACGGCAACCGCATTTGTAAGCTCCAACATACCGTCCAAAATCCCTTCAAATTCGTGCATCCGCTCACCTCGCATACGCAGGGCAATTAAGAAAATCCCTAATTGCATCATGTTTTCATGACCATTTAATGCCGAAGTAATGGCTGCTGCTGCCTCTTGACGGGTTATTTCCTTCTGCAGTTTCGGGCCGATCGCAACCCGTTTTAGCAACTCTGGTAACTTTGGCATCTCCAAGCCAGCATCTGCACTACTCATTGTATATATCAATCAATTCGGGTTAACTGGATTAAATTCGCTAATATTATTCACAAGTGTAGCGTTGATTCACTTCAAATCAACGCTTATCCGTACTCAGCTTCTGACCAATCTATCACTCCCTTTGCTAGAATCAGTCCTAACAAACCACACGGAACCTCCAAATTGGATTATTTCCCCGCATTTATGAATCTCAAATCACGCGAATGCGTGATCGTCGGCGGCGGCCAAGTAGCATTGAGGAAAGCCAGACTTTTAGCTTCTGCAAATGCCCAACTCGTGGTGATTGCCCCCGATATATGTAAAGAGCTTAAGAATCTAAAGCAAGTACATACAACCCATCAGCGCGAATTCAGAGACGCTGATATTGACAACGCAACTCTGCTCATCGTTGCTACAAATGACACAAAGCTTAATGAGTATATTTCCAGACTGGCCCATCTCAATAACTTACCCGTAAATGTTGTCGACAACCCTTCTCTGTGTAGCTTTATAACACCATCAATTGTCGATCGATCACCGATTGTGGTAGCTATCTCTAGCGGGGGATCCGCTCCGGTATTAGCGCGCAGCTTACGGGCCCGGCTTGAATCTTACATCCCACCTGAATACGGCCAGCTAGCTGCCAGCATGGGTGAACTTCGAGCCCAAGTTAAAAGTAAACTTCCTAATGAGCGGGCTAGGAGAATTTTTTGGGAGAAAATTGTAAACGGCCCCATCGCCAAACAGTTTCTACGTGGTAACCAAAGTAATGCCATTGAACAACTACATCAGGCGGTTGACTCCACCGATAACGCTGCGAATGTAAAGACTCCTGGGAGTGTAGCTTTAGTCGGGGCCGGTCCAGGCAACCCCGATTTACTAACCTTTCGCGCATTAAGACTTATGCAATCGGCCGATGTAATTTTGCATGATCGGCTGGTGTCACCAGAAATTGTCGATCTTTGTCGTCGCGATGCAGAACGCATATATGTAGGAAAACAGCGAGATAATCACGCGTTGCCACAACCAAAGATCAACCAACTTTTAATCGAGCTAGCCCAACAAGGGAACTCTGTTGTAAGACTTAAAGGTGGTGATCCCTTTATCTTTGGCCGCGGTGGAGAAGAAATCGAAGGCTTAGCCGAAGCTGGAATACCCTTTGAAGTCGTACCGGGAATAACTGCCGCAAGTGGCTGCGCAAGCTATAGCGGCATTCCGCTGACCCATCGCAATTACGCGCAATCCTGTGTATTTGTAACCGGGCATTTAAAAAACGGGACCGTAAATCTTGATTGGCAGAAACTGGCAAACCCCGATCAAACCATCGTTGTCTATATGGGCCTAGAAGGTCTACCAAATATTTGTCGCGAACTTATTAATCACGGATTAGCCGACACCACACCTGCTGCCCTGATTGAACAGGGTACGACACCCCAACAGCAGGTCATCACCGGAGATTTGAACAATCTCGCAGAGTTGGTGTCAGAAAAATCGGTAACCGCACCTACGTTAATGATAATAGGTGGAGTAGTTAATCTATACGAGAAACTCAGTTGGTTTTCCGTCGCGAACAAATGACAAGAACAGGAAGTGCTAAGATGATTTGACCAATCATCTTCGATTTCCAGAAAACGGATTACCTCCCATCAAATTCTCAATTTCACCGCTTATATCGTCGCCATTAACCACACCGGTATAGGTCATGTCCATATGGCCCATAGGCGTTTCTGCGGTCACCGTAAAGTCAAAACTCTCATCGCTGATGGTAGCTTCACTAAACTCTATTTTCCCCATCATTCCATCAAGACTGCCAGTACCATCTTTATTAATAATTAGCACAGACTTCATGACTCCCATTGGCGACTCTGACGAAATATCATAGGTGCCAGGCACATCAGCATTCGTAGAAAATGACATGAATACTAAAAGGACAACCGCTACACTTTTTATTAAATTCATTTGTTGTCTCATATACAAATTTCGAGGTGATATATGCAAACTACAGAGCGCATACAAGGTTCGATAATTCAATTCAGCCACACTAATATTCCTTGGATCCTAAATATGGCGCTAATTTAATATGGGATACATCCGATAAAGCCTGATATTGCTAATTAGTCAGGTTCGCAGGCTCGTCATCACTAACTGATAATATCTTCCATCTATGAAGCGTAGACACTTTATTCAACTATCAAGCCTTGCCGTTGTCGCGGGTGGCGCAGCCTATACACTTGATCGTGGAATTCGGTACCCGAGTCTCGGTCTGGAACTACCAGTATTACCTAAAAGCTTTCTTGATCGCGACACGCTCATAGACCATAAAGATGCAATTCGAGTTCAAACCCAAACAGATCAATCTCGATTTCGAGCCAATGTGCCAGAGCCCAAGTTTGAACTGCATGTAAAAACAGCACGTACAATTCAGTTACTCATAGAAAATCTATCCCCCAAAGCTCAGCTACAGGTCACCGGTGCCAAATCATCAACCGAAACAGCGTCGGGGCTTCAACGATTAGTGAAGCTAGACTTGGGGAGCGAATCACGGGTTCTCTTGCAATGGACTATTCCTTCCGCGGAGAATTATCGCTTTGCTGCTATAGGAGACACAGGTGGTGGGCCAGAATTAGGTTGGTGCATTAAACGAGCGGCTGCGCTGGGTGCAGACTTCATTCTCCATTTAGGTGATTTGAATTACCGTCTAGAGGACTACGACCTGGCCCGAGCAAACTTACTTGATTCCCCTATACCAATCTACGTTTCAATTGGAAATCATGACTATCGAGATGGCGGTATTTACTATCACGATCGGTTTCGCGCACTAATTGGACCCTTAAATAATGAATTTACCTTGGGTGGTATTCGATTTCTTAATATAGATACAGCTAATGACTTCTTTCCGGCGTCTAGCGGGCATCGAGGCAATTTTATTCAGCAACTTAAAATCAAAGATAATGTCCGGGACACGGTTGCTTTTACTCATAGACCCATGGCTGACCCTAGACCAGGTGACGAACATGATATTGGGGGTGCGGGGCAAATTCCTTGGCTAGCGTCTCACCTAAATAGACTTAACTGCAAAACTCTACTTGCCGGGCATATCCACAGCAAGCTGGAGATCGAACACGAAGGAATTTACAATTATATTGCTGGGCAGGGCCTTGCGATTGAAGACGTTATCGCGGAGAAATCGGTCGCTGAAATTCTTCTCGGAGACG
>DNHK01000349.1 GCA_003485905.1 Gammaproteobacteria bacterium
ATATAAAAGAGGTGCAATTGCGTAAAGGTCAGCTCACTGAGAAATCTAAAAAATATCAAAATATTTAGCTATCAAGACTAAATATCGCATAGAATACGCCGCTCGCTTTACCAGGGTGGATTTGAACGCCTGAGGTTTGCCTGAAATTGCGTTTGTTTTGTAGAGTCAGTAGAACTGACATATTCCTTTTGCCATCATGACCGAATCTGCGGCTCAGTTGCTTATTTTGTCGGCGCCGTCAGGTGCTGGTAAGACGAGCCTTGCACATGCACTGGTAGAACAGCTGCCAAATACGGTTATGTCAATTTCACATACCACGCGTGAGCGACGAGATGGTGAAAAAGAGGGGCTGGATTACTATTTTGTCGATGACGAGGAGTTTTCGCAAATGGTCGAATCTGGTGGGTTTTTGGAATACGCCGAAGTTTACAATTACCGTTACGGTACTGGTCGGCACGCAGTTCAGAAGCTGTTGGAGTCAGGCAGCAACGTGCTGCTAGATATCGATTGGCAAGGCGGACAACAGGTTCGATCGGCTTTATCAGATGTGCTCAGTGTGTCGATACTTCCGCCATCTTTGGAAGAATTAGAGCAGAGATTAAGGTCGCGGGCACAAGATAGTGAAGAGACGATACAGCGAAGAATGAGTCTCGCCTTGGCCGAAATGCGGCATTGTTATGAGGCAGACTTTATAGTTTTAAATGATGATTTTGAGTCTGCGTTGGAGGATTTAAAGAAGATATTACAGGGTCGGTCTGAACAGATTCGTCCTTTGACGATAGATTTACAGGCATTGCTAAAATAGCTGGATTCGACTGTTATACTAAGATCATTAGGTAAGCAGTCCGGTTATTGGATTTGCATTAAATAGAGTTCGCAATAATTAGTAGTATAAACGTTAGCGTAGTGGTCTAGACCACAAAGTAGGAGTAACAAAATGGCACGTATTACCGTAGAAGATTGTCTTGATAATGTAGACAATCGATTTCAACTAGTTTTGGTCGCGTCAAAGCGCGCACGTCAATTATCGCTGGGTTCTGAGCCCCTGGTAGAGCAAGGTAAAGATAAGCCTACAGTTCTAGCGTTGCGAGAGATTGCTGAGGGCCACATTACGAGGGATATTCTTATTGAGGCCCCAGAAGACGATTTGGCAGACTTTTTGGGCGATATTGATGATGATATAGACACTGACGCGTTGGTCGACGAAGAGCTGGCCGCGTTAATTAGCGGTGGATTGACTCTTGATACGCCGCAGGTAGAGGCTAAGGAAGAACAGCAAGCTGATGCCATCGATAGCAAACCTGCGGAGGAAAGTACCTCAGAATAAGATCGGAAAGCGCTTGCCGCTTTCTTCTAGACGGAAAGCGCTCGCATTATGTGAGCGCTTACGTGAATACTTGGGTGAGCCCGAAGTCGCGGACGTATATAGAGCCTATCAGTACGCGGCTTTGGCACATAGAGGACAAAGACGCCAATCGGGAGAGGCGTATGTGCAGCATCCCATCGCCGTTGCCGATTCGCTGGTCGACTTAGGCTTCGATAGTCGCACATTAATAGCCGCGTTATTACATGATGTAATAGAAGACACCCCAACGGCTAAAGAGGACATAACCGAACAATTTGGTGCTGACGTAGCCAAACTGGTAGATGGGGTTAGCAAGATCGGCCAGCTTCAGTTCGAAGATCGGGAGCACGCAGAGGCTGAGAACTTGCGAAAAATGCTTATGGCGATGTCTGAAGACGTACGCGTCATAATTATTAAGCTCGCCGATCGATTACATAATATGCGGACTATGGCGGCTATGCGTGCAAATAAGCGGGTTCGAATTTCTCGCCAAACCATGGATATTTATGCCCCGATCGCAAATCGATTAGGATTGTATGATTGGAGTCAGGAGTTAGAAGATTTATCTTTTCGCTATATATACCCCAAGCGGCACAAGGCGATTAAAGATGAATTGAAATCGCGTGAAGGGAATCGTAAAGCGATTGTACTCAAGTTAAAAACAGCATTAGCTGATGCACTTATTGCGCATGACCTTGATGCCGAGGTGTTTGGCCGGCGTAAGACAGTATTCAGTATTTACAAGAAAATGCGCGCAAAACGACGCTCTTTTAATGAGCTCTATGACATCTATGGGTTCAGAGTCATCGTAGCGACAGCAGACGAGTGCTACCGAGCACTTGGCATCATGCACAACACATTCAAACCGATCCCGGGACGATTTTCAGACTATGTTGCGATTCCCAAAGTTAATGGTTATCAATCGCTTCACACTATAGTGTTTGGTCCGTTTGGAGAAAGTATTGAAATTCAGATTCGTACCGGGGAAATGGATCGTATTGCTGAGGATGGAGTCGCCGCACATTGGATGTATAAGTCTGAGCAGAAAAAATTTGAGAACCCTCAAAACTATACTCGGCAATGGCTTCGTGAGCTGTTGGATCCTGCGCGTGAAACTGGCAATCCGACAGACTTTTTGGAGCATCTCAAAACGGACCTCTATCCGGATAAAGTTTATGTGTTCACTCCTAAAGGTGACATCATGAAATTACCAAGAGGTGCGACTGCTCTAGATTTCGCATTTTCAGTTCACACCGATATTGGGATACATTGTTCCGGTGCCAGAATTAATCACCAGCTGGTCTCGCTACCAACCGTTTTACGCAATGGAGATCATGTTGAAATAATAACTAATAACAGGGTAATCCCCACGGCGACGTGGTTGAACTACTCTGTTACTGGCCGCGCGCGATCGGCAATTCGTGGTTATTTGAAAAACCAACGTCGCGAAGATGCGCTTAAGCTTGGAAAGACGTTGTTGGATCATGCCCTAAAGACCCGCTGGTTCGGTCGGAAAAAGGTTAAGCTAGAATTGCGAGATAAACTGCTTTCCGACCTAAAATTGGAAAACTGGGATGATTTGCTGATAAGTATTGGTTTTGGGAATCGACTAGCTGAACTGGTTGCGAGGCAAATTGATTCACTTGGTGGTGAAGGCCGCGAACCGGCTGGTGAGCAGCCACTGCTAATCAAAGGTGCTGAAGGTATATTAGTTAACTATGCACGTTGCTGCAGACCCATACCGGGAGATGCCGTACTGGGTGTGTTTACAGCCGGGCAGGGATTAACTGTGCATACAACGGCTTGCCCAAATATTAATGAATTGCGGAAGCAGCCAGACAAATGCCTATTGGTCGAATGGCATGACGAAATCGGCAAAGTATTTCCGGTTGGAATGCGGGTTCAGGGTATTAATGGCAAGGGAGCGTTCGCAAACGTCGCTTTGGCGATTGCAGATGCTGGCGCGAACATCG
>DNHK01000174.1 GCA_003485905.1 Gammaproteobacteria bacterium
GCTAAGGGTTATTGACCGTGATGTAGGTTATCACCGTGTTGCAACGGCTACTATTCTCTCAATGATGGCTAGTGGCTTATTTGGTTTAATTATCGTGCTAAATTCGAAGAAAGAAAAATTTGTCGCCCTAATCCTATTCTTAACATGCACGTTCGCGCTTGCTCTAACAGGTGGCAGAGCGGGTATGTTGGGATGGGCTGCAGCCTGTGTTTTTCTTGCTATTTTCCGATATAAAAAGGTGTTAATCGTTGCCCCATTTATCTTTGCTCTGTTAATTCCTATCGTTCCGGGCTTACAGGAGAGGATCTTCGAGGGGTTTAACGAAGAAACGCACGAACGATCTGATGTGAATGTTGATTTGGTTGATAATGAGGGTCGTGATCTTTACGCAATAACATCTGGAAGAGCAGCGGTTTGGCCGCTTGTCATTAATAGCATTAGTGAAGCGCCCTGGACGGGGTACGGGATGAATGGAATGCAGCGAGCGGGCATTTCACTTGCGCTATACGATGTCCTCGGGGTCGCTAAACATGGCTTCTCTCATCCTCACAATATGTATCTTGAAAGCTTGCTTAATGGTGGTATTTTGGGAACTGTCCTTAGTTTAGCTCTAATTGGATTTTTGGGCTTGTCTTGTTTTAGGGTCTTTTATACTCAAAAAACAGGAGTTGTTGGAGAGGTTAGTGTGGCCTTGTTGGGTATGATGATTGCCTTCCTTGTCTGTGGTTTGGGGTCAGGGACACTATACCCACACCTCAATTCCGCGACATTATGGTGTGCGATTGGATTGTATATCAGTGCGAGGTATCGAACGCCCAAGAATAGTCAGGTTTCCGCGAAAAAACTTGAAACAGATCAGTCTATTAGCGATGCGCTATGGCTTAAAAAAGTGAAAACCAATTAATCAGACCTCGATATGCAGTGCTGTTAGTCTAACTGTGCACCTGCTGTGTTTAGGTTTGTTCTTAACGATGCAGACTCGGAACTATCCTGCCCAGCTTCGTTAAAAACCTTAACACTGAATGTATAGGTACCCATTACGAGCTTTGGTGATGCCCAGATGGTTGCACCTCCTGGTCC
This sequence comes from Gammaproteobacteria bacterium, assembly GCA_003485905.1. Classification (GTDB taxonomy): domain Bacteria; phylum Pseudomonadota; class Gammaproteobacteria; order Arenicellales; family Arenicellaceae; genus UBA10349. Next base: position 1,081 of record DNHK01000174.1, read on the forward strand.
AGTCACTACTCGGTCTGTAGTAACCTGTTCTCCCGCTAGAGCATATATAATTTCGTATCCATTTAAGCTTGAAAGACTTAAGGGCGATCCGTCAGTGTTTTCTACAGGATTATCCCAAGCTAAATAGACGATTTGACCACTCAACACTTCAAGCGTAAAAGAAAGCTTGGTTGGTGTCGGCTCTATTGAATCACTTGCTGTAACTATGACTTCGGTGACTGCTATATCGGAGGTAGTGGGTGTGCCCATTACGGTGGGTTTTGTCGGATCAGTGACATCTAATGTCGCCCAACTCGGCAAGTTGTCAGTAAAGTTTATAAATGATCCGACATCAACATCCTCTGCTGAAATTGGAAAGCTGTAAGGTGTATCCACGAAGGCAAAGTTTGGTGGGATACCGCTTAGTGTCGGTATATCGTTGATATTGAAAACGGCAAGAGACAAATCAGACAAGGTGACAGTTTCATTGGCATCGCTTAATTCAACTGAAATATTGGTAGTAGTTCCCACATCGTCGTTAAGTGGTGTTCCTGTAATCTCCCCGGTGGCCGGGTTGATGCTCGCCCATGTAGGCAAGTTTGTTGCAACAAATGAATTCCCACCGGAAGCTGTTAGCGTAGATGAGTACGCGACGTCTTCTGTCGCATCTTGCAAGGAACCGTTAATCGTTGGAGGGTTGTTAGTGATCGTCAAATCAAAAGCAGGCAAGCTGGTAGTCTCTTCCCCGTCAGTTACTGTAACAACAAGGTTTGTCAGCACGCCTACGTCTGTATCAGTTGGACTGCCACTCAGGGCACCAGTTATCCCATCAAAGGATAGCCAATCAGGCTTTGCTTGATCTAGCGTCAGGGTAAGAGAAATCTCATCTCCATAGACAATATCAACGTCCTGTGACAGCGGGATAAAACTATAGAGTGAATCCTCGAGTACTTCTGTTGGGGGAATACCGACAATCGTTGGCGCGTCGTTGGTATTAGTAACCTCAATAGAAAATGCATCTATTTGCGCGATATCATTTGCTGTATCAGAAACACTGATAACAATGTCCGAATAAACAGCCACATCGTCATTCTCAGGTATCCCGGTAAGGGTGCCAGTCGACAGGCTAAATGACGCCCAATCGGGCTTTGAAACAATTTTATATGTGAGTGTATCTCCCACGTCCACATCAGTCGCTAAGGGAGTGAACGAGTAGAGTGCATCTTCTTGGACGCTGGTAGGTGGTGCGCCATTAATTTGAGGCGCATCATTTGTGTTAATCACTTCTATAGACAATTCGCTAAGAACGACAGTTTCATTTAGGTCGCTAAGACTGATATTAATGTTCCGATAGACACCCACGTTCGCATTTAACGGGGTGCCGGAAATGCTGCCCCTATTTGGGTCGAAAGTTGCCCAATCAGGAAGGTTTGTCACTGAGAAATTGTTGCCACCAACTGATATTGGCGTAAAGATAAAAGCGCTATCTTCCAGCGCGGCGTCCGGCACGCCGCTGATTGAAGGGGGAATGTTCGTCACCGTAATTGAGAAAGGGGCTAAGCTGGTATCGATCTCCCCATCGCTGACACTGATGATGATATCCGGAATGATACCAACATCTGCATCCTGAGGCGTGCCAGACAGTTCGCCAGTTTGGGCGTTAAAGTTTAACCAATCTGGCAGCGCTGCTGGCGAAATGGAGTAGCCTAAAGCACTCCCGACATCTTCATCAGATGCTGAAGGTGTGAATCGATAATTGGCGTTTTCAGCAATATTGGTTAGTGGTGTGCCCGCAATGACTGGAGCGTCGTTAGTATTTTCGACAGTGATTGTGAACGGTCCCAGCGTTGTGGTTGAAAAACCATCGGACACTGAAATGCTGGTCTGATCGGTATCCCCCGCGTTTGCGTTGACAGGAACGCCGCTGATAGTGCCGTCTGAATTGTTAAATGAAGCCCAACTGGGTAGATTTTTGACACTAAATGAAAAGGAAGTGTCGTCCTCGTCTGTGACTATTGGTGTGAATGAGTACGGTGCATCTTCGAGCGCTATAGCTTCCGGTACACCTAAGACAGTCGGCGGAATCGCGACTATCTCGTTTCTCCTCATCTGTAGCATTGTGTTGGTTTGAGAGAGATTCAGCAAGGGCACAATCTCTTCAAGTTTTTGTACAATTGTAGGCTGTGTTGCTATCGCATCAGAAATTGTTTGTTGTGTGGCAAAAAGTAATTCGGTTGAGCCGAGTTCATCGACATTAAAGTTTGAGTTAGCACCAAGTGTCCCATCCGGTGCAAAACCATCAGTAAGATCAAGAATAACATCCTCAAGCGTTTCATCATCGTTGATCAGTGAAATGAGACCGCTGTTAAGAGAAGCGAGAAGAACTCCGGCTTTCATGAGAGGGTGAGTAGCGATTGTTTGTGGTGCAACCAAGTTTATGTTGGGTACGGCGCTGATGTCTGTTGGAAAGTCTTCGCCGAGGAGTAGCGACAATTGCTCAGACATTTCGTTATTTGCCTGACCAAGGTTGACCTCTGTGATGCCGCCTAATTCTGCCGCTCTAGCGACAACTGCGGTCGTTATTGGATTAATACTGACATCGTTAGCTCTAATAGAATCTGTGATTGCTGATGAAAGAGTTAGGTCAAAAGGTACGTTGCCACCAAACGAAATTAACGCATCGGCGTTATCAGGATTTGGGCAGCCCCTAGGAAAGTCGCAGAGAAAGGTGCTGCTCCCATCGGTGGACGGTGTAATCTCTATGAGGATCGGGCCTTTATGCAAAAGCGAGATATCCAGATCAAAGGTGCCGTCTACCTGCGTTACGCTTTCAGCTAATACTACTCTATCGTTGGGCGTGAACGCGGTGACAATGCCTCCAGATATGATTCCCAATAGTCCAGAGCCAGAGACAGAGACAGAGGTTAACTTGGGCGGCAACTCTTCATTGTTCCCGCTACCACAACCGTTAAGTGCTATCGACATAATAGCTAACGTAACGACGATTGATCTACGTCCTGTATATTTCATATTTTTTCCTGCTATTTACGCTTGTTTTCTATGTGATTGCTGTTCGATCATAAGGCGCTATCAGTTTGCTAAATAATACTATATTGATGTCACACTATCGGTGTGCGGCCTCGAGTAAAAAGGGGCTAGGCTAGTATTAGAATGGATCGGCCGGGAATCAATATGTTCCTGCGAGGCGGTTTTTAACAGAACCTGTGTCAGAACTGTAATGGATTTTGTTAGTCGCTACTTACAATCTGCTCTGATTCTTGTTGAAAAAGCAAAGAATCGACCCGACCAATTAAATATCAATGGTTGTCGTTTTTAACCAAGTTTCATAAGTTGAATAAGTCACGTCTGGGCAGTTGTTAGCCCAATTTAGATAATCCGTAAGGTTTTCCTCTGACTGCCGGGAAAAGTTTTTGTTGTGACCGATAGCGACAATCGGGATGGTGTTTTCAAATCCTGCAAAACGTGACATATATCGCTCTGTCAGATCAATTAGTGCCCATGAAGGCAAAGTCGAGAAATCAAGCATAGCGGTGCCGACGTTAGCTAATTTTGCGAATTTCCCCTTTAGCCCCTGCAATACGCTGTTAGGTCCTGCGTAGCTACCGGCACAACCTAGGGGAAATTTTTCGCCAGACTTGTATTCCCTCAAAGCTTGTAAATGGGCGTTGCGACCAATATATTCAGTTGCGATCGGGACCTCTATCATCCTGCCATGCTCGTTTTGTTGACAAATGTTGTCTGATATACGCCAAAAAGGCAGGCTAGGAGTACGCCGAAAATCGTACCAATCCCCTTTTGATGGGTTATAGGCACCAGGAGCAACGGTTGAGTCAATTCGAATTCCCGCCTGATACAGCTCCTTTAGTACTTTATCGCTTGGTTGCATGGCCCACCCGCCGGCGCGAAAAACTGGCGAAGTCATGTTTTCCTGGATTTTAAATCTTGAAAGAAAAGAAAGACCTCTGTTAACACACTCGGTAATTTCTGTGTCTGACAGGTCTCCTATTCGCCACTTTTCGTAGTCCAATTGCCAACCGGAAGTTTTTTCCTGCGCCCTCATCCACTGAGGATGAAGGTGAAGCTCCAATTTGTGCCCGTTTTCAAGAAGAAATTTTAGTTGTGCCGCGATACCATGGTTTTGAGACCTGATTGGCTCTCTTTCCAATGCGGCGAATTTTGCCAGCTCAAGCGCTTCAACAAACACCGTGAGCGGCGCACCGGCTTGTTCAAGCAAACTCTGGCACTTTGCTGTGGGGTCAATAAGACACTTGTCGATACAACCAGAACCATTGCCGAATAGTTCATAGTCAAGCGTAAATATAAGATGATATTTCAAGGAGTAGCTGCCTATACAAGTTGAGAGCGACAAATTTACTGTTATTCAGAGTGCCCAAATACCTCGCGTGTCGACAACAACTTTACCTGCTCTTGAGGGGTTGAAACGTCTAAACTGTCGATGATCAACGAGCAACAAATAAACATCTGCAGTAAGCAAGGCCTGTTCGGTAGACTCGAATTTCAGGGCGGAAGTAGCGACGCTGTCTGGAAGTTCTGAAATATTCGGCTCGATACCTAACACTGCACCTGGATGACTCGCTGCCAACGATTCAGCAATCCTCATCGCGGGGCTTTCTCGTAGGTCATCAATATCTGCTTTAAACGCTAAGCCAAAGCAGGCGATAGTGATATCAGAAATCGTCTTACCAGGTGCACCCTTAAGTATTTGCTGTACCGAATCATTAACTTTCTGAATTACCCACTCGGGCTTGTTGTCGTTGATATTGCGGGCAGCCTGCATCAAAGGTGTTGCGTCACGCGACTGGCTAATGATGAACCAGGGGTCTACAGCGATACAGTGGCCACCAACGCCAGGCCCAGGCTGAAGTATATTAATACGTGGATGACGGTTAGCCAGTTGTATGAGTTCCCAAACATCAATACCAGTTCTGTCGCAAATTACTGATAGCTCGTTTGCGAATGCGATGCTCACGTCGCGAGCCGCGTTCTCAGTCAGCTTGCACATTTCTGCTGTCTTTGCGTCAGTTTCAACGCATTCACCACGTACGAATTTCTCATATAGGCTCCTTGCCGCCTCGGTACAACGAGGGGTGATCCCGCCGATAACTCTGTCATTGTGTACTAGCTCATACATGACCTGTCCTGGTAATACGCGCTCTGGACAGTGAGCAATACGAATATCTGACGACTCACCTCTGCTATGCGGAAAAGTTAAATCGGAACGCTCTGCTTCAAGCCAGTGTGATAATTTATCCGTCGTGCCAACAGGAGAGGTAGATTCAAGAATAACAAGGTCACCCTTCTTTAATACTGGGGCAATGGACCTCGCTGCCTTTTCGATATAGGTTAAGTCCGGTTCATGATCATCAATAAACGGCGTAGGTACTGCGATGAGGAATGCATCGGCAGGTTCAGGTGTTAAGCTTGCCCGCAAGTATCCACGTGTCACAGCAGCCTGGACAGCGACATCTAGCTCAGGTTCAACGATATGAATTTTTCCTTGGTTAATAGTGTCCACTGTGGATTTGTTAACATCGATACCGAGGACCGAAATTTTTTGAGTTGCCAATGCTGCCGCAGTTGGTAAGCCTATGTAACCTAGACCTATAACCGATGCTTTGTTTATTTCCATGATTTATACTTCAATATTAAGTAATCAAAATAACGACGTTGTTAGCAGTTTGCACTGGATAGATTTAGAGCGCGCGATTCTTCAGTTTGTTCTTGTGATGACAGATAAGTTTCCATCCAGAGGCTTAAGGTTAGTAGCGCAAATAGCTGCCTAGAGTAGTCGAAGCTGCCGGTTAGATGTTGGTGCCATATCATTTTGATGCCGTCGCTGTTAAGGCTGCTGTTTATTTTGAGATTAGGGCTCAACAAGTTCGCTTCCATATAGTCTCGCCAGGTTGTTTTGCACCACTGCCCAAATGGAACCTGAAAGCCTCTTTTTGGGCGTTCTATAATTGCTTTGGGCAAAAAATCCCGTGCCATGGCTCTGTGCACAAGTTTTGTTCTACGCAGGTTAGTCTTAAAATCTAGTGGAAAACTCTCCACCAGTTGAACCACGTCGGGATCCAGCATCGGCACACGTACTTCCAGCGCATACCTCATCGCAACCTTATCGCTATAAAGCAGCAGGTCATCAGCCAGGTTCATCCTTGAATCAATTCGCATCATTCGCTCAGTCGGCTCAATGGTTTCACTATTTGCGAGTAGATTAAGCCAATAATCAATGGAGGTATTTGGTTGTTCATTGCCGACGCCGAGCAATCCTAATTCTCCGGGAGTGAATAGCGCATATGCGTTCCCAAAGCGGTTGGCATCATCTTTGTAACCCAAACACCGCAATCCTCTTTTGATTGGATCGCTCTTGAATAACGCTGATAATTTGTCGGCTTTTTGAAAAATGCTCGATTTTAGAAAAGGAAGCTGTTGCAGGAGAAGTTCAATTTGATACCTGCGATAGCCTCCCCATGGCTCGTCGTTACCCTGGCCAGATAAAACAACGGTGGCGCTTTTTTTCGCGAGTTGGGTCAGATACCACATAGGCATAATTGAGGTCGTGCCCAAAGGTTCCTCAACCGAATTTACAATGTCTGCGAGTGAGTCTATTAGCGTAGTAGGATCAACAGTGGTTGCTTCATGTCGGATGCCTAAAATTTTTGCTGTTTCAGCGGCATCACTGATCTCACACTCTTGGTGTTGAGAACCAAAACCAACGGTATGGCTTGTTATGTCACTCGAATGTTCCCTAGCAAGAGCTGCAATAACGGCCGAATCAATACCGGCAGACAGAAGAACTCCTACCGGCACGTCAGAAATCAATTGTTTTTGAACAGCATTGGAGAGCCCGTTACGATATGTATCGACAGCCTCAGAGAATGAGCCCGAAAATTTGCTAAATGAAGATTTAACGAAGGGACGTTCGATGCTCTGCTTGTTAGTCAAATTATATGAGAGTAGGTGCCCGGGTCGTAATCGATTGATTCCCTTCAGTAAGGTATTCGGAGAAGGCACATATCTTAGATGAAGAAAATCACCTAGCGCATTTTGGTTGAGAGATTGTAGGCGATGAAGTCCACTTGCGAAAATCGGTTTAACTTCAGAAGAAAATGTGAGCTCATCTTGTTCAATGGAAAAATAGATAGGTTTGATGCCAAAGGGGTCTCGGGCAAGATAAATCATGTTTTCTTGCGCATCAAACACTGCTAACGCGTACATGCCATTGATTTCAGAAAGTGTTTTCTCGATTCCGAAGGTGGCAATGTATTCTAGCAAGGTCTCAGTGTCCGAGGAGCCTCGAAAATTGTTCGTAAGTTTTGACCGAAGCTCAAAGTGGTTATAAATCTCACCGTTGAATGTAATCCACCAGCGTCTATTATTGGACGTCATGGGTTGATGACCTGACGCTGATAGGTCCTGAATCGCTAACCGTGTGTGAGCAAAAATGATAGGGTGCTCGGATGCTGAAGATGCTAAAAGTTCGTGTCCTTGTGAGTCGGGCCCACGATGGTCCAAAGAATCCATGACGCTGGTTAGCGCCTGATTATCTAGTTTGCGAGTCGATCCAAATATGCCGCACATTTACGCTTTGCCTTGCCTGGTTTTTCTTAGTTTGTTTTCACTAAAATGAAAAGGTGTGATGCCCCAACGAGAAAAGTTTTCTCCCCATCGAAACCCTAAAATGTCTATCTTGCTATACCATGCGCCATCGCGGACGAAGCTGGCTCTAGCGGCCTCACATAATTTTTCGGCTCTATCGAGTTCCGATAATTCTATCAAAATGCCTAGGTATTCAGCCTGATCGTAAAGATCCCAAATGAATGGGTCCTTGATATCTCGCGCAGTAAATCTCTTAACAAGCCCTTTTTTTTTATCAAAAAAATTTTCGTCGATATATTGTTTACCTCGTTGGATAGACTCGGCAGCTATAACACGAACATCATCGTCTAACTTGGATGCTT
>DNHK01000362.1 GCA_003485905.1 Gammaproteobacteria bacterium
GATAGTACAGGATTACGCAAATGACAGAGTTCGACAAAGCTGATACTAACGGAGATGGTGTTATACAACCGGACGAGTGGGAGAAGCTACGCCTAGAAGAAAGACGTTTGGAGATAAACGACAGAGACTTGAAGCGCGATGCAGAACGTAGATACACAGGCTTTGCACTGGCAGGAATGCTAATCTATCCGTTTATTATATTACTGGCTAGTGTTTTAGGTTTTGACAAAGCAGCTACTTTAATCACAGACATAGCATCTGTTTATGTCATTGCTGCATCAGGTGTCGTTGCTGCATTTATGGGCTTCAATGCTTATTCTGCAAAATCAGATAAGAAAACATCAATGAGCATGGAAGGTGAGAAATGATAGGACAATTATTAGGGCCAGTAGCTAACTTAGCAGGAACCTGGCTAAATGGTAAAGTTGAAGAAAAAGCCGCACAAAACAAGGTGAAGGTAGCAAAGGCAGAAGCGGAAGCTCAGATAATGGTGTCAGCCGCTACGAGCGAGGCCGAATGGGACCGCATAATGGCAAATGCCTCTGCTAACTCATGGAAAGATGAATGGCTCACTATTCTATTCTCTATTCCTCTTATACTAGCATTTTGCGGTGATTGGGGTAGAGGCATTGTAGCAGATGGCTTTACTGCTTTGGAAAATATGCCGAGCTACTACCAATACACCTTGGGCGTAATCGTATCAGCTTCTTTTGGTGTGAGAGCGGCGACTAAGTTTTTCGGAGGCAAAAAATGAGTGAAGCAATGAAAGCCTTGCAAGCGAAGTGCGGCGCTGTAGCAGACGGCTCATTCGGCCCAAATACAGCTAAATCTATCGCTGCACATTACGAGTTATCTCGCAATCGCGCTGCACATTTGCTGGGTCAGGCTCACCATGAAAGCGGTGGTTTTAAGCGCACCAGAGAAGGACTGTATTACAGTACACCAGAGAGACTTATGGCTGTTTGGCCTAGCCGATTTAAAACAGTAGAGGATGCTATGCCTTACACAAAAGACCCACAGAAGCTAGCAAACAAAGTTTACGCAAATCGCATGGGCAACGGTGACGAAGCGTCTGGTGATGGGTACAAATTTGCTGGCAAAGGTTTTTTGCAATGCACCGGGAAATCAAATGTAAGATCATTTAGCAGTGATATGCGATTGCCTGACGTTATGGAAAACCCCATGTTGCTCGAAAAAGAATATGCCTTTGAGTCTGCCTTGTGGTTCTTCAGAGCAAACAACTTGTTTAGATTATGCGACCAAGGTGTAGACAGCGATACAATCAAGGCGATCACCAAGCGCGTCAATGGCGGCTATCATGGCCTGAAAGATCGTGAAGAACAGACCACCAAAATATTCCAATGGCTAGGGTAGATGTACTACCCTAAATCTGTCTAGCTAGTACACACCGAAATTTGTACTATTTGTGCTTGACAGATTAATTTTCCCAAAATACCCTAACTAGATGTTATCGTTGGCGAATTATAGACAGTCTTTTTAGTAAGAAAACACTTACTATCCCCCTTAGGAGTATATTTTACTCATTTAAGTGGTAAGGTAGTCGCAAAAATATTCCCCAATGATAACAACGAACTAACTGGCCTTTTGGCTATTTTTTATGTCTAAACCTATGCGTTTCTGAATATAAAAGATAGTACAAGTCTAGTACACAATTTGACTAAGCTACGACTTTAGTGGTAGCAATGACTGAGGAGAAAAGTAGTGAAAAATATTAAAATCACGGATCACGGGGTAAAACTTTTAGACGAGTTACGCAAAATTAGAGAGGCGTTTCAAGCTTCCAATGACTTGTCACTAGACACGCAAAACCAATTAGCAGACGCATATCTAGCAAAAGCAACGCCCTATGAAAGCCAAATCATAGAGGAGTTATTCGATGCCAATAATACAAGAACTAGACAATCTTAGACTATATAAATGCACAACGAGAGGCTATCAGCTTCGCTGGACAAACAAAGCTGGTGAAAAATTCAGGCAACAAGTGCCAGCAGATTTGCAAGGCGAAGCCCAAGCCCTTCGATATGCGATAGAAAAAGACCCACTCGTTAAGTATGGGTTGTTAGAAAAAGACAACAAATGTAAGCCGCTGAAAGAACACGTTTCAGAGTATTATGCTTTGCTGGATCAACAAGTGCTCAACTACAAGCTAGGCGATAAGTACGCTGATAAAATACGTCCAGCGAGGCGTGATTGCGTTGTGTCTCACATTAAGCTGCACATCTTGCCGACTTTAGGCGACTTACCGATTAACATGATCGAGCCAGTGGAAATAGGCAACTTGCAAGATGATTTGCGCCAAAAGATGCTACCTCAGACGGTCAACCCAATCATAGGCACATTATCAAGGATGCTGAAGTTCTTCATTAAGAAGGGCTATATACGCAGCAATCCATGTCGTGACATTGATCCGCTTAGAAAGGTAGATACAGACCCACGGTATACACCAACCAAGCATGAAGTTGAGCGCGTAATTAACCACCTGGACGGCTGGAAGAAAACAATGGTGATGTTAGCGGCTGGCACTGGCTTGCGTATTAGCGAGATATTAGCGCTGGAATGGTCCAATGTAAGGGGTGACACAATCAGCGTGGAAGCAAGCGCGGTAAAGACCAACATAGGCACGCCCAAGACTAAGCATAGTCGCCGAAAAGTGCGCGTGGATAGTCGGCTAAAAGTGCGGCTGCAAGAAATGCGATTGCAAAGCACAAGCACGTTTTTGTTTCTCAACAGCAATGGCAGATTGTTTAGCTCAGTGGATGTGCTCAATAGGGTGCTTTACCCAGCGATAGAGAAAGCTGATGTGCCTAAGTTTGGCTTTCATGGGTTACGACGGTTTTACGAGAATGAACTGGAGTCGCAGGGCGTAATGAAAGACCACATACAGCGCCTTATGGGTCACGAGATAGGCAGCAAAGTGACCGACAAGCATTACCGCGTTGTGCGGCAAGAGGAAGTGCTTTTAGACGATTATGTGATAGAGGTGGGGGTTTAACCCCCAGCCCTATTGCGCTGACTACCGACTACTACGTGTAGTGCGTAAATATCAGCTTTGTTGAGCGTCACAGGTTTATTAGAGGCTACGTCCTTAATGACGATTTGCTCTTCTGTCTCGCTGACAAACTCTCTGAATATACCAGCCATACGATCCGGTAACTGAAACATCACCACAACGTCGTCTAGTGGCATGGCTTCCAGTGTGGGATCGACAAACAGAGTATCACCAAAGAAATATCTTGGTTGCATGGCGCTGCCAAAGTTAGTGGCAGCATAGGCTTCTGCTGAGTAATCAAGAAAGCTTGGCTTTCTGATTTGCGTCTGTGCGGCACTTCGCTGACGCACTACAAATCCATCACCTTTGTCAAATTCTTGGTTCATTGGTTGTCTTTCACTAAACAATGGTATGAAGACGGCTGCACCAGTATTTGTTAAACTGCTGAATATAGGTTGCGTTTCTAAGTTTTCACCTTCGTCACGTAATTCGTCTATGGTGCAGTTTAACGCTTCTGCTATTCGTACTAACTTATCGTGTGCTGGGCTACTCGTCAGACCCTTTTCAATTTTACTTATCTGACTTTGACTTACCCGACTTAATTCCGATAATTTAGACTGCGATACTTTCAGTCTGGTTCTCACGTTGTATAAATTCGTGTACATATTCTCTCGCTTTTGCGCTCGGTGGCGCGTTAGTTACCCCTCGAACACCGAAAACAATTAGAAATATTTTGAATTTCAAAATCATTTGATGCTCAACGATTATTTTGTGAAATATTCTAAACGTATTTCTTAAGGGTGGTGGGCCTTGCCTCTGGTTGTGTCCTTCAACCATAACCTTTCTTCTATAATGACTTGTCGGACATACTCCATTGATCCACGCCATCTTAAGTTTCTTTAAATCAATTGCGATTGATGTGCGTGTTTTATGATTTTGATATTCCATTATTTACCTCCTTATTCAAGGGTTATTTATGCATCCTTGCATATTTAAATCTGAATATCAATAG
>DNHK01000247.1 GCA_003485905.1 Gammaproteobacteria bacterium
GTTGTATTGCCGACCACAAGATAATCGCCATCAATTTTGATTTCGCCATTGTTCAAAATATTTGCGCTCGAAATGTGTGCAAATTGACCACTTCGACCCACAGAAAAAGTTGCGCCCGTGTTGATATTTAGATCCAGCTGAGATGATATCGGGTTGGATGCGCCCAGAAGGTTAAAATTCGCACCATTTAAGAGCGTGATTTGCGGGTTTCCAATAGCATAGAGCCCATCTGATATGTTGAGTTCGCTGTCTACGCTGAGAGATGATCCTGCACCATTTGCAAAATACAGGTAGCCAATATTCGTCTGGGAAACACCTCTGATATCTAGCTGCCCAGCACCGCCATCCCCAAAAGACAACGACTCGACATTAAGTCTAGAACCTGTACCAGGGCTAGAAAAGTTTATTGTTCCATAGGGCTTCACAAGCTCAGCTGTGAAGTTGGCTCCATAATCAATTGAAACATCCGTATCCGTAATCTTGAGCTGATTATTGATACGGAGCGCAGTATTGCGATCCAAATCAATGTTGGAATTTGCAAACTGCAGGTTTTCAAATTCTGCCGAGGTGCCAAAGCCAACAAGCGAAAGCTGAGCGTTATTGCTAAATTTGAAGTCGTTGGTGGTGTTGAAGTAAACATTTGAAAGATTAAAGCTCAGTATTCCGCCATCTACGAGACCTGTCACCGGGGTGCGAAAATACAACCGGTCGGCCGTGACCGTGGTAAGCGGAACGCCCGAGTCAATAAACTCTAGTGAAGCACCGCTTGCGATATTAAACGTCAGGCTTTTTGGATTGTAGTTTTTTGTAAGGTTGGAAATCGAATTTGAGCCACCAGTTATATCGATTGTCATTGGGGCAAGTGAGCTGATGCCAGGGCTGTCTCCAGCAATAGTGATGGATGAGTTTTGAAGCGTCAGAGTATTGTCACTGCCAAGAAATTCTAACCGAATTTGCCCTGTGTTTAAATCGGTATCCGTTAGAGTTAGGTTGCTTGTGCTCAGGTTGCGCACGAAGCCACCACTCAAAGATTTGGTAACCCAATTCACGCCGATTAGAGACGCCTTTGTCCTTTCATTATTTCGAACCTGCCCGTCAAACTCAATATTCTCCCAAATAGAGTTAAAGTAATTGCCCACGGGGTCAGTGAAACTCAGGTCTTCACTAAGATAAATGACAACCTTATTTTCAATGGAAGGAGGGAAGGGAGGCGGGAACCGGATGGTATCATACTTGGGGTCGCTGTTGCCAATGTTAGAAAAGCCGCAATTAGCGCAACCACCACCAGGCTGTATGACAACCTCAGCATTTGCTGCTTGAGAAAATATTATAGCACCTGAGATCAAAACTACTCGGCTTGTTAATGTTCTTAGCATCATATTATTTGGGTCCGATAGTCATGACTTATTGCCCGATAACACAACATGGTTGGGGCCGGTATTTTTCATAAGGGCTACTGCCTTTTTAAAAAACTGATTGCCAAAAGCAACGAGTACGACAGAACATTTGACCCAGGGCGAACGGCAGCTTTGAAAGCATCGCTACCTACTCCTGAATATCAACAGCGCACATGCTCACAGCCCACTAAATTGTATAAGGGGGCTAGGCCATTTTTACTATGCCTGCAAGCCCCTTGGGCAATCGACATCTGCAAGCATTGGTTTGTGGCAATCTGCACAGTTCCTCCCAAAAACACAGCGTAGCGCAGTAACTCTAGTTGCTCGCTACACTGACTGCAGGGCGACGTGAACTGGACCCATAAGCGCTGACGTCAGACACTTTTGATTATGAGTCCTGACCCTAAGGTATGCGATTCTAAAACAATTATTCTTTAGTGAACTTATTAAATATTGTACTCTATTGCATACGCTAGTTTCTTCCCCATTCGAACAGCAATACCAGCTCCGTTAGCCACACTATATTTGGGGGCTTCGGCGATTGTGACATTCAAGTGCAGTCGCGAGGTCAGCTCCCTGTCCAAATCTTTTAACAAGCTTCCACCACCCGTGATCATAATCCCGTTGTCAAAAATGTCTGAGGCCAAGTCTGGTGGCGCAGTTTCCAAAACAGAACGGATTTCTGTTTCAATAATATCTATAAGTTGCTGTATGCATTGGCTTATCAGGCGTTTAGAAACTTTACTCGAAGAAGGCAGACCCGTTATGCTATGGAGACCCTTTACAAGATATGTACTGTCAGTTCGCTGTTCGGGTTGACGTAATGCGCAAGCAAATTCAATTTTTAAACGCTCTGCGGTTAACAAACCAATATGCAAATCGTATGGTTTTTTCACAAATTGTTGGATGGTTGCATTAAACAAGTTACCCCCGACTTTGATCGATTTTGCAGTTACGACTGCCCCTAACGATAAAACGGCTATCTCGGTTGTACCACCACCGATATCTACGACCATCGATCCCTGTGGTTTTAGCACTGGAAGACCAGCTCCGAGTGCTGCGGCCATAGGTTCTGACAATAGTCCAACTGTTCGAGCACCTGAAACTTTAATGGCTTGTTGAATCGCTCGCTTCTCAACGGGCGTCGCACCGAAGGGCACGCAAACAACGACATAAGGCTTTATATATTTTGTACTTGGAACTGCTTGCTTAAAGAATGCGGCAATCATTTGCTCTGCATCTTCAAAATTTGCAATGACACCATCAACCAAAGGCTCGCTAGCTGTTATGCTTTGAGGAGTTTTTCCCATCATTAACTTTGCAGCATTGCCAACGCTTAAGAATGTTCTTTTTCCCGCTTTAGTATGAAATGAAATCACTGACGGCTGGTCTAGTATTATGCCTTTGTCAGCGGTAACAATAACAGTATTAGCGGTGCCCAAATCTATGCCAATTTTAGGCGAAAGAAGATTTTTTAGAAATCCCAAAACTTATCCTTTGTGTTTACCTGCAGTGCTACTGAGCAGCCTCATCTAAATGGGCCTATTTGACACTAGTGCATAGTGGGTCTCTGTTCCATCATTTGTTCATTGTAACAGCTGCTGATCCTAAAGATTAAGCACACAGCCCAAAACCTCATAGAACGTACATAGTATGAGGTTTTAG
>DNHK01000405.1:0-2329 GCA_003485905.1 Gammaproteobacteria bacterium
AACTCACTAATTTATATAATAAATTCTTCTAAATTAAAGCTCTAATAGCGAAACAATTATAGAGTCTCGGTAGTGCTTTATTTGGGCGCGAATCATATAGATGGGTCGCTGTCCTGTCAAAGCTATTTGGCTCTTTATACACACTATTTAAATCACTTGAAACTCCAATAAATAAACAGGTTTCGTTATGCAGGCCTGATTGTGAAGCTTATCCGTAAGGCCTGCTTTCTGGTCAAGTGTAATACCAGTAGATGAGGCGCTACTAATGCGCCGTTCGATACTAATGAAAGTCTCGTGAAACTACCGGTAAATCATTTAGATAATGGCTGCAATCTGCCAGATAACCGGCAATCAAATGCAATACGCCTTGCTGGACCTGCAGTTGGCCTTTAACTAAGAGTAAACGCGAACACAGCAATGCCTGGCGATATTTTTCAGCAATAGCAGGCCATACAATTACATTTAGAATGCCGTATTCATCTTCTAGTGAGACAAACACCACACCGGAAGCAGTACCTGGTCGCTGCCTACCAACAACCAAACCGGCACAACCAACATAACTCCCATCTCTTGCTTGCCAACATTGTGATGAATCCAAATAACCGAGAGATTGGAAGGATTCTCGTAATAAAGCCAAAGGGTGAGACTGCAAACTAAACCCTGTACTTTGATAATCTTTAACCACTTCTTCACCAATACTTGGCTTACGTAATAACGGCGAGACGTCTTTTTTGTAGTTGTTTTGTAGCAAATCGTCACCAACTCCGGTTGTTAGCTTGGTTATGTCCCATACTGCCTGATGGCGATGTCCGCTGATCTCTTTTAAGGCATTCGCCGCTGCTAGTGCCCGTAAATCATGCTGTGGAAAGCGGTGATTTTGTAAATCCTCTGCAGTAATTAGTTTGCCCTGCTCATATAGCTTACGTCGCAACTCAATAATTAGAGCCATGGATTTTTTAGATAGTCCCTTAGTTTGGCGCAGGCCTAAACGAACAGAAAGTTTGTCAGGGATACTATTAGCAGAGCAGCTGGGGTATTTATCAAGAGAGCTATCAGGCTGCTCTGCAAGTGTTTTGACTAACTGATTGTCTTCATCACTATGTCGGATATCCGCAGGTAGGATATTGACTCCGTGTCGGCGTGCATCGTAAATCAACTGTCCAGGGGCATAAAACCCCATCGGTTGGCTATTTAATAAAGCACAAACAAACACTTCCGGGTAATAGCACTTAAACCATGAAGAGGCGTAAGCTAGCAAGGCAAAGCTGGCTGAATGTGATTCAGGGAAACCGTACTCGCCAAAACCCCTAATTTGACGAAATATCTGTTCGGCAAACTCTATCGGGTAACCATTATCAGTCATTCCCTGAATAAGCTTGTGTTCAAATTTGTCCAATCCACCACGACGCTTCCAAGCCGCCATGCTGCGCCTTAGGTTATCAGCTTCCCCTGCACTAAACCCCGCCGCCACCATTGCCAGCTGCATTACCTGTTCCTGAAATATAGGTACGCCCAGTGTGCGTTCAAGCACCGCTTTTATCTCATCATTGGCGTAGCTCACCTGTTCCAGTCCGTTACGTCGCGCCAGATAAGGATGCACCATATCTCCTTGTATTGGCCCGGGCCTGACAATAGCGATTTGAATAACTAAATCGTAGTAATTAGCCGGTTTAAGCCGCGGCAGCATGGACATCTGCGCTCTTGATTCAATCTGGAATACGCCGACGGTGTCACCTCGCTGAATCATTTCATAAACTCTCGGATCCTCAGCTGGTATATCCGATAGTCGCCAGGTTTTACCAGTCATTTGCGACAAATAATTCAAACTCCTGCGTAGCATCGATAGCATACCCAAAGCCAAAATATCGATTTTGAGCAAACCTAGCGCTTCCAGGTCGTCTTTTTCCCATTGAATAACCGTGCGGGCTGGCATGGCTGCATTTTCAACCGGCACCAAATCTGAAAGCGTATTTCTAGCAATTACAAAACCGCCCACATGCTGAGACAAATGCCGTGGAAAACCGATGAGTTGATCAGCCAGGTCTAACCACAGCTGAATAGCTAACTGGCCTGTTGATAAGCCGATATTTTTGAGTTCCTCATCGCCATCAGGAGAAAAAATTTCCTTTTCGCGCCAACGGCTATGAATCGATAAGCGATCAATCTTATCGGTTGGTATACCAAATACTTTACCGACCTCACGCAAGGCGCTTTTGGTTCGGAAAGTAATAACAGTTGCTGCTAGCGCTGCACGATCCCTTCCGTATTTTTCATAGATATACTGAATAACTTCTTCGCGTCGTTCATGTTCAAAATCAACATCAATATC
>DNHK01000405.1:2382-2603 GCA_003485905.1 Gammaproteobacteria bacterium
GGTCAACCTCGGTAATATGTAAACAAAAACAGATAACCGAATTTGCTGCCGAGCCCCTACCTTGATGCAGAATACCCTGCTTACGGGCAAACCGAACAATGTCTTCAACGGTTAAGAAGTAGTGTTCAAATCTCAGCTCTTTTATTAATGCCAGTTCATGAGTTATTTGTGTTCTAACACGTGTAGGTACGCCCTGTGGCCAGCGTTGTGCTGCACCCTGC
>DNHK01000428.1 GCA_003485905.1 Gammaproteobacteria bacterium
TCAGCGTAGTCTAAATAATCCCCTGCGCAACTAATCTCACTCAATTCCCAATTATTTGGCGCTAGGCGAAAGTACATGGTTTCAGCTACCCACGGTTCGGCTAGTGCGATGGGGTCTTCCATGACGATATCAATTTCCAGATTAAGGTTGTCGATGCGTCGGAACGTTTCGGTTACGCGTAATTGCTCGCTATGTTGATAACCTGTTCGGTCGAGCCAGGTACGCTCGTCAATACCGACGGTAGTGACCACAAAAGTATTATCGTCTTCCCAAGTGCCTACAGAATTTCCAAGCCACAAAGCAACCGGGTCTTCCGGGTTTGTCCGGCCATCAGTATAGACGCGCCGAATTATATGATCGTATTCATACAGGATGATAGTTTCTTTTTCGCTGTAGACTACTTCGAACGGATACGGGTGGAAGTAGACACGAGGAACGCCTGGTGGGTAGCAGCGAGTGAGTACAGGGTCATTGGTTTCGCCGAGCGCATAACCATCTGCATTTGAGTTTTTCGCAGTATCAAGACGTTCCTGACCCCAGGCTGTGACTTTCGGCGGCTCCGGTGTGTAGGTTGAACCGCTATAAAAATTATCTGTGGGTCTTAATCTGGTCCACACTCCAGTTAAGTCGCGAGCCGGAGCCGGTCCATCCACTTGCGGTTTAACCTCGGTTGGCTGTCCTGAACCGAATTGTGCGAATCCTGCGCTGGAAAAGCCAAACACAGCAATTAGTATAAAACCTACATTTATTATTTGGCGCATACACTTATCTCTTTATTATCTCGATATTCAATTAATCGTCGGTACTTGTTAGTTTGCTTATTGTGCAATTATTCCTGCTGTCCATGGAGCCAAACTTGTTCCATCCTCAAAAATTATTGAGCTGAGCCTTACTGCATTGCTACCGTTTCGAGCCCGTTCGCCGGTAACTTTGACCTTGTCTCCTGGCTGAAGCGATGTCTTGGTCCAGCCACCTCGAGCAAGCCGGTTAGGCGCCGTAATTTCGCCTTTCCAGTTCTCGACCTCGCCATCTTCCCCAGTAACATCAAAGAAAACTGTTGCATGCGGATTTCTAAATCGAAACTCTGTAATGGTAGCGTCTAGAGAAACCACCTCGTCACCAAAGGCCGCTCTACCGTGGTGTGCAAAAGATGCTGCGCTGAATATTATCAAGCCGATTGCGGCCATCATGATGGGAATAAGTTTAGTTTTCATCTGAGAAATGCTCCTACAAGGCTAACAATCGTTGGATAGGTAACCGCTTGATGCTGTTTATGGCCCCAATGGCCTTTTATTATGAGGCCATTGGGACATTGCAAATGGTTAGTTTGGATTATAAATCATTCCCAAACCGGTTCAAACTTCTGAATTCGCTTGCCGTGCTCTACTTCGCCCGTATAGATATTTCCGAATGAGTCAGTAGCGATTGCATTGACCCAATGGAGTTGGCCAGCATAACGGCCATTGCCACCAAATGAACCAAGCGTTTCGCCTGATTGGCGATCAACTAGCCAAACGCGGTTGTTAGTACCGTCGGCCATGTACAGATACTTTTGTTCGGCATCTTTAGAAATTGCCAGTTTGTACATTGATCCGCACGGGGCCAGTTCGGTAACCCGCAAGCCGCCACAACCTTCACCACGGCCGGGAGTGCCTTCGGCGACATAATAGTCTTTCACCCAAGTACCGTCTTTTTGAAAAATTTGAATGCGGTTTTGTCCGCGCTCTCCAACGTAAACTAGCCCGTCGTTAGCAATCTCGAGAAAGTGCAAATCGGGTACAAACTGTTGTTCTTCCGGTGGGCGACTTCCATCCCATTCATAGGGCGCAATAGGATCATTACTTATCTCGCTGAGTGGCATGCCATGACCGCCCCAACCGCGTTTAAATTCGCCATCGTCCATACCGTAAACGAGAACACGCTTCCAATTTATAATGTATATCTCGCGCGCATCCTGATCGAGTTGAAATCGTCCTTTACGGGGCAACACATCGGTTTGCTGGTTGTTTTCTTCAAGCGTAACGCCTTCGGGTGGGCGGTGACCAAAATCCCACACCAGCTCGCCTTCGCGAGTGTATTTTTGGATGCTGTCTTGTGGACCGAGGCCGCCAACCCAAACAAAGCCATCTCTATCAGCGATGACAGTTTGCAATGACGTCGGCCATGAGGAATTGTATCCAGGGCCACCCCAGGCGTTGATGACATTCCCCTCTTGATCCATTTCGATAACTTCAGGTCCGCGTATGCAGCAATCGGTTCGTGGTGGATTTCCGATCCCACCAATTTCATCGCCTTGCGCAAGATTGCCGCGATTTAAGAACCAGATGTGGTCCATGTGATCGACACCAATTCCGGTTACTTGTTGCATGCTCCACCGGTTGGGTAAGGGCCCAGGCCAGAACGGGTCGACTTTAAACATTGGCGCACCGTTTTCGTCCAAGGCTTGAACCTTCTCTTGCGCGCTAAGTGGGTTGCTCGTGAGCAACACAACTAAAAACAGGCAGGAAAAAACAGAAGAGAAAAATGCTTGGAGACTGATTTTGTTGAATTTTATAGTCACTGTGGATTACCCCTTACTGATGGAAACTCGAATACTAAACACTACCACATTTGTGGCAAAGTCGAGAAGACTGAAACACCCTGTTGCATTTGCCAAGGGGCGAATGATCTGCTGTTTGTTTTATAGGGAATGTCGGTAGGGATTCTTATTTTTTCTAAGCTGGTTTATGCTTGGGGAATGGCAAAAACAAAAAAATTAAAGAATGAAGCTGAGATTGTTCGCGAAGTTCTTCGTATCGGCTCAGCTTACGTAAAAAAACGGGGGGCAGGTGTTATCGATGAATCTGACCCACAAAAGAAGAAATTGGAATTTATATATCGTTTGTTGGTGCACGATAAACAGATTCAACCATTAGCCGCCGGTCAGGTATCAGATTTAAATATTCGACATCGACTGGCCATGTGGCTGGCTGGCAAGTTGCCGGATGATCACGAGCTGTTGAAATGATTAGACGTTGTCTATAGCCGGCGTGTTAACAACGCTACTTTATTCAATAGCTCCAGCGCTTAAATCTACTAAAATTCGAGTAATATCGGATTCAACATACATTTTTTTCGGGGACCTCTATATATGAAAGCTATAAGAACTTTATTGCTTATTACGGTGCTAGCCATTCTAAGTGGCTGCGGTTACAACAGTTTGCAAACTAGTGATGAGGGTGTGAACGCAGCTTGGTCAGAGGTACTTAATCAATACCAGCGACGCGCTGATTTAGTGCCAAATTTAGTGGCGTCCGTAAAGGGTTACGCCGCGCATGAAGAACAGGTTTTCCGTGAGGTAACGGAGGCTCGTAGCCGCGTAGGTGGCATCAATATTACTGTAGAAGATTTGGCAAACCCTGAATTGTTAAATCAGTTTCAGCAGGCTCAAGGTGCGATGGGCTCTGCACTTTCTAGACTAATTGCTGTGGCTGAAAATTATCCCGAACTAAAGGCTGATGGTTTGTTTCGCGATTTAATGGCGCAGTTGGAAGGTACCGAAAATCGTATTGGTGTTGCACGTAATCGCTATATTGCTTCTATTCAAGCGTTTAACGGTATCGTTCGACAATTCCCAAGCAACCTTACGGCAATGGTGTTTGGTTTCGCGACCAAGGCTCAGTTTACGGTAGAAAATGAAGCGGAAATAAGTACCGCACCCAGCGTCGAATTCTAATCTGTAAACTGTCAAGTTTCTGATATGCACCTGCGCTTGTTATTGCTGCTCTCCCTGTTGATGGGCGGGCTGGCTCCAGTGGGGCCTGTTATTGCGCAAGAATTTCCTATTCTTACTGCATATGTCACAGATCAGGTTGGTCTACTGAGTGAGGCGACAAAAACCGGGTTGGAACAACAGCTGCAGACTTTGGAGGAAAGCAAAGGCTCACAATTAGTACTGTTGATTGTTGCTACTACAGCGCCGCATAGTTTATTTGACTATAGCTTTGGAGTTGCTGAAGCGAACCAGTTTGGTCGGCAGGGGGTTGACGATGGTGTGCTGCTGCTGGTGGCAACCGAAGATAGAAAAATGCGTATCGAGGTTGGTTATGGGCTTGAAGGCGCGATCCCCGACGTGCATGCCAAGCGGATTATCGATGAGTATATAACTCCGCTATTTCGTGCCGGTGACTTTGCGGGAGGGATTGAAAACGGCGTGAAACGACTAATTACATCAATCGATGGCGAGCCTCTTCCCGAGCCAACGGACTATTCCGGGGCCGAAGGCAATATAGAAGGCTTATTTGCTTTGTTCGTCGTTTCCATGGTGATTGGCCCAATGGTTTGTGCCGCGCTCGGGCGGTTTCCGGGTAGTGTGAGTACAGGCATAGTGGGTGGTATTGTTGCTTTTGCGATAGCTAATACTGCGCTGGTTGGTGGTTTCTTGGGATTTGTAATTTTCATATTTCTGGTTGGTGGTGGGCCTGGCGGCAAGGGTCGTAGCTATCGAAACGGTTCTGGCCGTTACGGGGGCTTTGGTGGTGGTTTTGGCCGCGGCGGTGGATTTGGAGGAGGTGGAGGCAGTTTCGGTGGCGGCGGTGCCTCAGGAGGTTGGTGATGGAATTACGAAGATTTTGGTTGCACCTTAATACGCCTGATAAAGTATCAAGCAGGCTTTTCTCGCCCACAGTACTCGATGAAATCGAGAGAGCGGTTAAGGCGGTTGAAGCAACACACGGAGGTGAAATCTGTTTCGCTGTAGAAAGCCGTATGAACTTATCGCAATTGTGGCGCGATATAAAAGTGCGAGAACGGGCAGCCGAAGTTTTTTCTAATTTGCGTGTTTGGGACACCCAACAGAATAATGGCGTGCTAGTTTACTTATTGTTGGCCGAACAGCGCATCGAGATTCTTGCAGATCGTGGATTTCGAGAAAAAGTTAGTGATCTGGAATGGGCATCGATCTGCTCGGCCATGCAACAGAGTTTTACTGCTAGTGGTTTTGCTGAGGGAGTACAGCTGGGAATTCAGTTAATTTCGGAGCAAATGCGCAAGCACTTTCCTGTACCAGATGGAAACGAGCTACCGAATAAGCCGACCGTGTTATGAGGGAGTTAGAACGGAGCGGCAAATAAAGAAGCCATAAAATTATGGTTTAATAAGAGCAGTAACCTATGCACCGCGAAACATCATCCCCCCGAAAGCTTATTTTCATCTAGGTTTTCACTGCTAATTAAGCTGGCGCTAATGTTAGTGAGATTAAATCCGTAAACTTCAAATACCGACATCAAGGCCTGGTTCTCATCGGCTTCTAGTTTCATTCTCGCAAGAATATCTGATGCGACGGCTAAGTCGGACATTTCCATTAACCCTGCATCGCGAGTCCCGGCCAGAATAACTATCTGGCTGTCCTCTGCCACAGAAAAACTCGAGATAATGCCGTAGTCGACAAAGTTTCGATCCTCCTCGGCTTCAATAAAGTCACTGGTGTACCGCTCGGTAGTTTCCGTATCAACTAACTGATCGTAAGAGTAACCAACATCAAATCGTGAAGCAGAAAAGGTGTACGCTTCTAAAACATCCAAGCCACTAATGTAGCCAATATAAATCACGTGGTTTGAGCGTAAGTCTTCGGCACTAAACTCTGACATCATTGTGATTCGAGGGCTTTTGCCTGACCATTGCAAGATCTCCTGAACTCGCGCGATTGCATAAGCACTGCCGCGCGGAAGGTAGGTGAGCCCGACATCGAACCGAGGGTCAGCAAACGCTGCATTGTCGTCTATCTGATTTAGCTCTTGGCGAAGGTCAAATGCTGAATTTATGTCGAACTCTCTTACTAACCGGATTTCGCCGTTAACCGCGGTTTCGCCAAAGATGTAATAGTCACCTACAACAACCATCACCGGTTTGTTATCTGAAACGATGCCGCCCCAAAATAATTGCTGTTCCTTGCTAAACCCTTGGTCTTGGGGGCTTGTTTTGCTAACAGCGATATAACCCAGCAGTGCTACGCACAGTAGCACAAGCCCCAGTGGCAGTAATGTACTCCCGCCGGGTTTGGAAGGTTGAGCCTCAGCGTTAGTTTGCTCGTCGGGTCGAACTCTTTCAGCGATAAGTCTATACGTTCCCTTAGGAATACTTAGTCGAACGCTTTCCTCTCTTCCGGGCCCATCGTAGTAGGTCTGCAATTTCTGACGCAGCTTGTAGACATAAACTCGAACCGCGGAATCGGAGGTAACGTCAAAATCATCAGCTTTATTGAAAACGTCAATCGCGATTGATAACTCACTG
>DNHK01000099.1 GCA_003485905.1 Gammaproteobacteria bacterium
CCTCGGTACCATTTTAACGTTTTACTACATACCTGAAAGACTAATAACTCGTTAAAAGCCACTTGTATAAGGGATTATTCAGCTTTTGCAGAAATCTTAATTTCACTCAGATAGCTTGAAATTCGATCATGCAAATCCCCATACCTTATTGAACGAACCAGATCAGAAAGATCTTCATGGTTTGTATTTTCAATGGTCATAGTACTGATTCGATTTATCGAGTTCACGTCAAGTTTTTCAATTTGTAGAACTATTCTGTTGAGACTCTCGTGGATAGTATCAACGGTAACTAACTCATTTAGCATCCCCAAACTCACTGCTTGGTCGGCAGTAATCATTTGATTAAGAAGAAGAATATCTCTAGCGTTCTGCATGCCAACAATGCTGGTTAGACGACGTGTGCCCAAGGCAAGGCCGAATTGAAACCCTGGAAAGCGAAACTTGCTATTTTTAGTTCCTACCCTCCATGTACAGGCCATCGCAATATCTGCGCCGGCCCCAAACGCCGGCCCATCAACAAACGCTATGCTTAAGAACGATGCCTGACGCAGATCTTGCAACATTAATTCAATTTCAACAAAGCGAAGCAGTAAATCGCCAATGGACATTGATTTATATCCGGCAAAATCGAAACCAGAACAAAAAGCATTCCCCTTACTACGTAGAATAACCACTCGTGCTTGGCTCGCAGTAAGTTGCTTTATTGCAGCGTGTATTTCAGAAACCAGTGACTTACTAAGCGCATTAGCTTTCTCTCCACGATCCAAGTAAATTTCCCAAACGCCTTTTTCCAGTTTAGATACAGATAGCTCTTTCTCCATTTATCCTTCTACCCAATCTTTCAATACTTCTTCTGTATGTTCACCCAATTTCGGCGGTGAGCGGCGCAGTTTAGGTACCTGACCATCAACCCTCACCGGGAAGGTAGTGGTTAATGTATCGCAACCATTCGGCAGTTTGATCGTTTCGACAAGCCCAAGCGCCTTTATTTGTTCACTATTCAAGATGGTAGGGAAATCATTTACCGGCGCACAGGGAATGCCATGCTCATCAATAATACTCACCCAATAATCGACAGGCTCCTTAATAAATATCTCACCCAATATACTAGCTAGAGCTTTCTGATTGGCGGCGCGCAGCAACTGGGTAGTAAAACGAGGATCTTCGAGCAGTTCGGTTAGGCGTAACAATTTGCATAAGTCCGTCCATAACTTGTCATTACCTGCCGCAACTGCAAAGTGTCCATCTTTTGCTGCAAATCCTTGATAAGGAGCATTTCTAGGATGGGCCGACCCGAGAGCTTTTGGTGCTATTCCTGTTCCAAAATATTCACTAGTTTGCAATGCAGACATACCGATCATTGATCCAAGCATCGAGCAATCCAAATATGCGCCCTCGCCTGTCTTCCGACTATGCATGACAGATGCAAGTATAGTATATGCAGCGTAGAGGCCCGCGCCAAAATCGCCAACTGGAACCCCACTTTTTACTGGGGGTTCGTTTTCCTCGCCAGTCACACTCATGAGCCCACTCATTGCTTGAACCGTAACATCAAAGGCACCTTTAGTTTTATATGGCCCTACCTGCCCATAGCCGCTAATAGAGCAGTACACCAGGCGAGGGTTGATTGCGCCAATATCTTCCGGGCCTAAACCGAGGCGAGGGAGAACACCCGGTCGGTAGTTTTCGATCAAGACGTCAGCTTGCTCACATAAACTCTTAATTCGAGCAATATCATTCGGATTTTTCAGGTCGGCACAAACACTTCGTTTATTCCTATTAACAGAAGCGAAATTCTCGCTGTATTCCTCACCAGAATTGTTCCTTGACACCGGCGGCCAATGGCGCATACCGTCACCAACATCAGGACGTTCAACCTTCACCACATCAGCACCAAGATCCGCGAGAAGACTGCCCGCAAACGGTGCGGCTGCTATTTGCCCAAACTCGATAACCTTTAGCCCTTCGAGCATAGTGCGTTTAGCTTTTCTTACCTCATCGCTAGTTCTTGTCATCCACCGCCCTCCTTTAAACCTTTTTCGTAATTAATTTTTTTGCCATATATTGGGTAATTCAGAATTGGCATAACCTGATACAAACGGTTTCTTCTCGCCCGATGGAAACGCGTACACGTGGCGATTTACCTCACCAATATTAGCGCCGTACACATGAATACTGATTGAGTCCTGGTCGTTTAATCCGTTCGAAACCTCATGTATATCACCTACGGTAGGTGATACCATTTCGACATCGCCTGGCAGTAGAGTATCTTGCTGACCTAACAATAATTCATCATTATCGCCGTACGAATAACGTTGCGAAACCTCTTGCCCACGTAACATTCCAATTACACCCCAGACAGTATGGTCATGGATTGGTGTTTTTTGTCCTGGCCCCCAAACAAAGCTGACAATAGAAAATCTCTTCAAACCATCGCAATACAACAAATATTGCTGATAATAATCTGGGTTAGCAATTGCATATCTATCTGGGAGCCAATCATCCACGCTTACCAGGTCAGCCATAAAGTTTTTCGTTTCTCGCAAGATTTTTTCTTCAGTCGGGTTCCCGCCAATTGCTCGACAAAGCTTAGTTACAAAATCCCCTAACCTACCTTTAGACATACCGATTTACCATTAATACGAAAATAAATACTTACTACAAAAGACCGGCGTAAAAACACAAATAAATGAATGACATAGTTTGCAGACCTTCACTGCGACCAGAAATGAAGATTCTCAGCGTTCATCTTTATAAGTATTATTCGGACAATATATCAAGTGACCACTTAAAAAAATGTACCCGCAGAAATTATTGACGAAATAGGCCAAATTGCAACAGGCATAATCCACTAACCTTGCACGTCTCCTACCGAACGAGGATAGCTCGGTAAACTGGTTGACTTCGAATATAGACAGTTAAGCCGGTTCGGTTTTAGCGGCTTAGCTCCCACTTACAAAAATTGTGGGTACCACGGCAGCTATCAGCAATATGCCCATGCATATGTTAAAAATCCTAAGGTACTTGGAATTCGTAAAAACGCGCTCCAAGTAAACTCCCATCATGACCCAAGTTGTAGTAGCAATAATCCCGGAAAATATTTCTACCAACACGATGACGCTCAGCTGGCTATAAATCGGGTACTGAGGACTCGTGTACACCGCAATCATTGTAAGAACAATAATTAGTGCCTTGGGATTCACCCATTGAAACAGACACGCTTCGATAAAAGTAAACGGACGATATTTTTTTTGCGTTGTATTTAAATAATTTGACCGAATGATTTTCCATGCAATGTATAGAATAACTAGGATGCCAGGCCATCGGATAACGGAGTGAACGTTAGGGTTTGCCTCTAAGTACCCCCCTAAACCAGCTCCTAGCACCACAATGACAAATGAAATACCGGCAATTATGCCCAAAGCGTGGGGAATACTTCTGCGCCAACCAAAATTAAGACCCGAGCTTAGCAGCAAGAAATTATTCGGCCCAGGTGAGATTGCGGTAGCTAACGCAAATACAATAAAGGCTGATAGAAGATCTGGATCGTAACTAAACAAATATGCCCCCTAAGACCAATAGTTTATATGGCAAGACATCCAATGACTTCCAATTTCGGCAGACACAAGACAAAATAGTACGATCATAATTTACCCAAGACAACGACGCTGTCTCATGCGAGCTTAAACACTAGATGAAATTAGCATTACAGTATCTTATTGTTTACACATTAGCTCTGCAGGCAGTTTTTGTTCCCAGCGCATACAGCCAATCAAAAATTGCCGCACCAGACTACTCATTTGCCATAGCAAACCAATCACCACTCACTATTCTATATGGTGTTCCCCGCTACCACGAAACAAGTTTAACCCAAGCCGGCCTGTCGCAATGGGACGTTTCTTTTGACATTAGCAACAATTTTACGGGTAGCTCCACGGGTAGTGAATTTCTTAGGATTGACGGAGAAAACACTCGACTTGGATTACGGTATTTACGTGGTTTTCGCAATGGTTGGGAGTTAGGAGCTGAACTAGCAATAATGCATTACGGAGGAGGTAAATTAGACAGTGTAATAACCAATTTCCACGATTTGTTCGGTTTTGGCCAAATGGGGCGCGATCGGATTGCAAAAAACCAATTAAATTACCAATACACCGTAGACGGTGTGGACCAAATCCAGTTCAACCAGACAGCCACCGGTATTGGGGACTTTTCTTTCTTACTTGCCAAACAAGTACGTGCCAACAGCGATAGCCAAACCAGTGTTAGAGCACAACTAAAGCTACCCACTGGAAATAGCGCGAAATTTTTTGGTAGCGGAGCCACCGATGTAAACTTGGGGGTGCATCATTCTGCAGCCATAAATCAAAATTGGGCATGGCAGCTCTATGGAAATATAGCTTACCTTGGAACTGGAGAAATCCTCCCTTCTCAGCAGAAAAATACTGTTTTAAGCGCCGGCGTAGGACTGAATTGGCAAGCGTTTGAACGAGTGAGTTTCAGAGTACAGTGGGATGCTCATACATCGGTATACAAAAGAAGTAATTTAGGCCAATTTAGAAAAGATGCGTATTTGATTTCATTTGGTGGGCGGATCTCGTTGAACAAGTTAGGTTATCTTGATCTCGCAATAACAGAAGATGCTCCTAATCCTGAAGCCAGCCCTGATGTAAGCTTTTATGTAAACTGGCGATTGCCAATTAACCCACCCTAGATTTGCCTATCCAATAATCGGTAACCTACCGCCTCAGCTAAATGTTCTTTCTTGATGGCATGCTCATGATCAAGATCCGCTATAGTTCTCGCAAGCTTGCGAATTCGTACATTGGCTCTTGAAGATAGGTGCAATCGGTCGCAAGCAGTATTGAGTAATTGACGACCTGCTGCATCAAGTTCACAGCACTCCTCAAATCTAACTCCGTGCAGGGAGCTATTGAGTTTACCCTGACGTTGTTTCTGTAAGCGATGTGCATTCACTACCCGGCTTCTGAGTTCTGTAGACTCTGACCTGACAGGTGATCGACTATTCAGTATCTTGCTTGAAATAGCATTTAAATGAATATGTAAATCTATTCGATCCATTAATGGGCCAGATATCTTGTTTCGGTAATTTCGTACACGATCGGGTGTACAGTTACAACGATCTGTACCATCCCCTAAAAATCCACAGGGACAAGGATTCATCGCGGAGATTAACTGAAATTCGCTGGGGAATGTTATATGCGCGGCTGCCCTCGCGATATGTACTTCACCCGACTCCAGTGGTTCACGCAAACTCTCCAAAGCGTTTCGTTGAAACTCGGGAAGTTCATCCAAAAACAGTACTCCACGATGTGCTAGAGAAACCTCTCCCGGTTTAGGGATTGCGCCACCCCCAATGAGTGCAACCGCTGAAGAGCTATGATGAGGCTGACGAAACGGCCTCTTTCGCCATAAATCAGGGATAAAGCCATTTGCGTGACTCGACCAAACTTGAGCAACTTCGGTCGCGGATTTTTCGTCAAGCCGCGGAAACAAAGTGTTAAAGCGGGCGGCAAGCATAGTTTTTCCAACACCCGGTGGCCCAATCATCAAGACACTATGCCCGCCGCTAGCTGCAACTAATAAAGCCCGCTTAGCCGCCGACTGACCGTGTACTTCGGCAAAATCTAACTCGCTTTTTGATAAGTCGATCAAATCCTGCTCGAATACTAATGCTTCCTCAACTTCACAACCTGATAAATGGGCGCAAGCGTGCGACAAATTTTTAAAAGCATACGCTTCAACACCTGACACTAATCGTAGGCTTTCTGTATCACATGCTGGAATAGCTATCTTTGCTCCCGCTGATCTTGCCGCCAAGCCAACACTAAACCCTGCATCGCATCCACGAAAATCTCCGCTAAGAGCTAACTCTCCATGCATCTCCCAACGCTCCAATGTCGCTTCAGGGAGTTGGGAAGAAGCGTGTAACAAAGCGATAGCTATTGGCATATCATAGCGCCCCCCTACTTTCGGTAGCTCCGCGGGAGCCAGATTGACGGTGATTCGTTTAGCCGGAAACTCGAACCCAGAATTTATGATCGCCGCCCGCACTCTTTCACGTGCTTCTTTGACCGCAGTTTCTGGCATGCCTACTATGTTGAAAGCTGGCAAACCGTTAGCAATATGCACCTCGACTTGAACAGGCACCGCCTCAATGCCGACGATGGCCCTGGAATGAACAATTGAAAGTGCCATATACCCTCCGTGGTTTTGGCTAATAGCTTTGCTACGATATTAAATCGCGACGAATTATTTTTTCACAGCCTCCCGCTGCAATACAACTACCGTACTCTAGCCCGGCCTGATAATCAACCGTTCAACTATGTTGCCAGTATCGGAATAGCGTGGCAATCTAACAAATCATGTCTGTCAATAACCCAGCAGCGAGCTGCGAATACCCAACTATTTCCAACTGTATGATGCTACCTACTCTATATTCTTTCCGTCGGTGCCCATATGCAATCAGAGCACGTATGGCGTTAAAGCACGCTGGAATAGAAACCGAATTACGTGAAGTATCGCTTAAAGACAAGCCGCCAGCGATGCTTAGAGTCTCAAGTAAACAAACGGTTCCTGTTCTAGTTACCCCTGACGGAACCATTATCGATGAAAGCGTGGATATCATGTTTTGGGCTCTACAGAAAAGTGATGACAATGAGTGGCTAGAACAAAAAGAACGGTCAGCTAGACTTATTGAGAAAAATGATTTCGAATTCAAACCGTGGCTCGATAATTATAAATACTCTATAGGCCACACAGAACACCCTAAAAGTTATTATCGCGGCAAAGCTTCTAAATTTTTAGAAAATCTGAATCATCGGCTGTCGAATCACAGATACCTTATCGACCAGCAGATACGCGTAGCCGATATCGCCATTTTTCCATTCGTTCGACAGTTCGCCTTCGTCGACAAAGTTTGGTTTGACGAGGCCCCATATCCTAACCTAAAAATTTGGCTAGATTATTGGTTAAAGTCGGAACTATTTAATTCCGTCATGCGGAAGCACCCTATATGGCAGGAGAGTAGCTGACAGGCTGTATAGTGAATGAATGATAGAATGTAGGATCCAGCGAGGCACTTGTCACTGAACCGCCTCTTGTGGCTACTATTGAGAACCCACTAATTGTTCCAATTCTTCACTGACGCTCATCCAGGACCACTCAGTATCTTCTATATTTTTTTGTATCGATGCCTTTAGTTGCAGTATTTCCGCCAACTTGTCCTTAGCTGACTCG
This sequence comes from Gammaproteobacteria bacterium, assembly GCA_003485905.1. GTDB lineage: Bacteria > Pseudomonadota > Gammaproteobacteria > Arenicellales > Arenicellaceae > UBA10349. Next base: position 7,261 of record DNHK01000099.1, read on the forward strand.
GCATACAGCGAGTTGTCGACGAGCTGATTATCAATTTCAACTAAAGACGATCTTAACGTAGCTAAATCATCCTCTAATCGTTTGATCTTGTTTCGTAGCGGCTGGCTTGCCTGTCGTTGTTGCGCCTCTCTCTTCTTACGAGCCTTGTTACTCTCGGTGCTTCCTGCTTTTTTTGGCTGAGCTACTACCTGCGACGACGAATCAGGATCAATAGCTTGCTTAGCTCTTGCCTTTAACCAAACGGCGTAATCTTCCAGATCCCCCGCATACTCGGTTGCTGCACAAGCATCAACTAACAAAAATTGATTACAAGTTACCCTCAACAAGTGCCTATCATGTGACACCAAAACGATAGCGCCAGTAAAATTTTGAATCGCATTTGCCAGCGCCTGACGCATTTCAAGATCCAGATGATTAGTGGGTTCATCAAGCAACAATAAGTTGGGTTTTTGATAAACTAGCATCGCGAGTACAAGACGAGATTTCTCACCGCCCGAAAAATTGGCTACCGACGACTCCACCTGATCCTTAGAGAAACCATATCCACCTAAATGATTCCTTAGCACTTGCTCACGAGCACGCGGATCGAGCTGTTGTAGTTGCTGTAAGGGGCTATCTACAGCATCCAATTGTTCAAGTTGATGCTGAGCAAAATAACCAATATTAGTTTCCTTTGAGGGTTCTCTAATCCCAGTTAAAGGTTGAATCACTCCGGCAAGCAACTTAATTAAAGTCGATTTACCTGCCCCATT
>DNHK01000101.1 GCA_003485905.1 Gammaproteobacteria bacterium
ACAATTGAAGATGGAATGGCCGAAGATGATTGGGATGGTTGGGCCGATTTAACAAAGCGTGTCGCAAGTCGAGTTCAGCTAACAGGGGATGACTTGTTTGTGACTAATACCAAAATTCTGCAAAAAGGAATTGATCTTGGAATAGCAAATTCAATACTGATCAAATTTAATCAAATTGGTTCTCTTAGTGAGACGCTGGATGCAATTAAAATGGCGCAGGACGCTGGCTATCATGCGACTATTTCTCATCGCTCCGGCGAGACAGAAGATACAACGATTGCCGATCTTGCAGTGGCTACAGCGGCAGGGCAAATAAAAACTGGTTCCTTATGTCGTTCAGACCGGGTTGCCAAATACAATCAGCTATTGCGAATTGAAGAAGAGTTGGGATTGGAAGCGAAATATCCAGGTTTTTCTGCATTACCCAACTAGTTAATTAAAGCCGCTTTGCGCTTAACATTGCCAATCCGTGCTGGTAGGCATCTATTTTTCTCTTTACTGTTATGGCGGCGCCAGCACACATCGCGCTATTCTAACGGTTTAAAGTAGTCGGCTTCTGTAATAAAACGGAAGTCTCGAGTTATTAGCGGCTGGTTCTCGTCCCAAACGCCTAAAGTCCAAATTTCGCCAATGAGTAGGTTGGTTTCGTTCATTTCCCAGGTTTCCGTGCTGCACATTATGGTTTTTTGATCGCTAACCTTTGAACGGCGGTATATGCGTTTAGTTCCATATCTGGATTTAACGGAATTATTTTTTGTAGGGTGCTCAAGAATTAAATATAGTCGGTGAATGCCTTTAGGATAGTTTTCAGCGCACCATTCGAAGCCAAATCGCGTGTATGGAATGATAGGGATTTCATCAGTCCGTTGTTCTAAGGTATAGAGCTCCCCGTTAACAGTGTCGGCACTCGAAGTGTTTTTAATATTATCGAGGCCGTTAATTTCGATCGGCCGGTATAAGCCGAAATTGATTATTTCAAAGCTTGGCTCTTGGTCTTGATCAACGGCATTTTGAGTCGCGCAACTACAGATAAGGATTACAACGCAACTAAATGCGAAGTTCCTTTGGATAGATATCTTGTTACTCCAATCAGGCATACTTGCCAGACTAAGCTCGCACTGTAAGTATTGTCAAGTGATCCGCAATGATGCTTTATAGCTTAGGAACTACTAAGATTACTTCTTCAATTATGAAATAGGCTGGGTAAATGGAATCAAAGAATTTATTGATTACGGGGTTTGTTGCAATACTGGTGGCCCTATTATCAACCGTTTTAATGCAACGATTTATTTTTCCACCCAAACTAACCGTCACTCAGAATCAATTAGCGTTATTAGACCGCATTGAGGCATTAGAATTGTCGTTGGAAGAGGAGGTCGAGGCCAGGCTTGATCTGCAAGAAATCCTTGAGTCAGAAATTGCATTTGAATTGAATAGCGAGAATATCATTCTGGCGAGTGAGGAGTTGTCCCTAGCGCAAGGTGGCTCGGCAACGGAGTTGAATCAGTCACAAGATGTTAGTGCTAAGGTCGTGGTCGATAACCCTGAAGCATCCGCATCGTCCGACGTTCAACAGGTTCGTGCTCGACGCCAAGATCAACGAGCCGAGCGATTAAAGCCGGACTATAAGCAGCAACAACTAGTAGATTCCGGTTTTGCCGAAAGTGAGGCGACATGGATCGTTCAGAGGGAGTCAGAAATTCAGTTGAGTAGATTATTTGAGAACTATAATCAGCGACGTGCGGAATCGCAGAGCATGAATGCCAATGATGCCAGCACGGCGCAACCGCTTTCTGCAAATGAACAGTTACGCATTGAAATTGGCGATGATTATTATGAACGCTATTTAGAGGCTCAAAATTTACCTACGTCAGTAACTGTCGGGTCGGTAATGAGCTCCTCGCCTGGAGAGAGCGCAGGTTTGCTTCCTGGTGATACGATAGTTTCTTACGATGGTTCGCGCGTTTTTAGTTTACAGGACGTGAATAACTTAACCATAAGGGGGAACTTAGGTGAGAGTGTGTTGATTGAAATTCAACGTGCTGGTGCTAGTGTGCAGCTAGCAATCCCAAGGGGGCCGATAGGTGTTACACAAGTGAGAGGTCGATTTGAGCGTTAATAATTTCAATAGTTGCCAGGTAGTGCATAGTACTCTGTCTATGGACGTTGCTTGGGGTACGCATGCCTGAAACTGCAACTGGACCGAGCGTAAAGCATGCCTTGGTAACATTTATAGTTATGCTGGCCTGGATTGCATATGCCTTGTTTGTTTTGCAATTGCAGGATGGGCTTCATGGGGTGCTGGTGATTGCTCTTGTATGGGTTGTTTGCAATAGCCTATGGCTGGGTAATAGCTATGTTGATATACGGGCTGCGATAATGAATGGAATGGCTAGAGCGATGCCTGCACTATATATATTCCTTTTAATCGGTGTGGTAATCGCCTCATTTATTCTAAGCGGTACAGTTGCTACCTTAATTTACTATGGGCTCAAGTTTCTCGACCCGCTCAACTTTCTTCCTGTGGGATTAATTCTATGTAGCTTGATGTCGCTAGCAACGGGTACTTCATGGGGTACTGTTGGAACGGCCGGGATAGTGTTGATTGGTGTTGGAGGGGCCATGGGGATGCCATTGCCTCTCGTCGCAGGAATGGTCGTGTCCGGTGCATCATTTGGCGACAAAATGTCACCAATATCGGACACCACGAACTTAGCTGCGGTGGCTGCTGAAACCGATTTGTACGCTCATATTAAGAGTATGTTCGTGACCACTGTACCAACTTACCTAATCGTATTATTAATGTTTAGCTGGATTGGGTGGGGTTATCGTGATCAAGCACTACCTGCTAGCGAGATTCAGGCGCTAATGCAACTCATGGAGGTTGAATCTCAATTAAGTGTTTTTATGCTGATTCCGATGTTAGTGCTGCTGGTTTTAGCCGTTCGGCGGGTTCCAGCTGAAGCTGCAATGTTAATCGCGTCGTTGATTGCTCTGCTATTCGCCCTACTGTTTCAAGGGGCAAGTATTCATCAAGTTATTGGCAGCATATATGATGGGGTAGATGTTCAGACTGGGAATGACACCCTGGATAGTATGCTTAGTCGCGGCGGTATCTCGAATATGGCATGGACGTTTACATTAACTATGATTGCGGTTCCTTTAGGCAGCCTTTTGGAACAAGCTGGTTTTTTGAAAGTATTAGTTAACTCGCTTTTAGCACATATACAACGACGAGCAAGTTTGGTGACCAGTGCGATAATCTCTTCGTTCATGAGCAATATTGCCCTAGCGGAGTCATATATTTCAATCATCATTAATGGACAATTATTCAAGCACAAATTTAATGAAATGGAAGTAGATCGTTGTGTTTTATCGCGCTCGGTCGAAGAGGGCAGTACACTTATGACAGCGCTAGTACCGTGGACTACAACAGGTGTTTTTTATGCGGCCACGTTAGGAGTGCCTACGCTTGATTATGCGCTGTGGGCATTCTTGAACTGGATAAACCCGTTGATGGGTATACTTTTTGCTTGGCTCGGTATTGGGCTTTTTAGAGTACAAAGAGCACCTTCTAATGATTTTTCTTAAACCGAGAGCTATGCAGGTATTCTGGTTGGTTAAAAAACAATGTTGGGAAGCGACGCTTATATATCACTATAAACGTCGCAATATGCTCTTACTTTAGTGCTGGGGCTAGATTATTTTTTCTTTTTTTTGGGTGCGTATAAATCCGTAAGCGTTCCTTCAAACATTTCAGCTGCCATGCCGACGCTTTCGGAAAGCGTAGGGTGTGGGTGAATGGTCAAAGCGATGTCTTCTGCATCAGCTCCCATTTCTATTGCTAGTGCGATTTCTGAGATCAAGTCGCCCGCGCCTGGTCCAACAATACCTGCTCCGATAATTCTGTCAGTTTCCGGGTCAAACAATAGTTTAGTCATACCTTCGGGCCGATCTATACTTAATGCACGCCCACTCGCTGCCCAAGGGAAGCTTGCTTTCTCGTACTTAACCCCATTTTCCTTGGCGCTGACTTCGGTTTCACCTATCCACGCAACCTCGGGGTCTGTGTATGCTACTGAAGGTATAACTTTGGCGAGGAATGCACTTTTCTCGCCTGCGCAAACTTCCGCTGCCACATGTCCTTCGTGGACTGCTTTATGTGCGAGCATTGGTTGTCCAGCCAAATCGCCTATCGCAAAAATATGTGGGACATTGGTTTGCATCTGGTCATTGACCGAGATAAAGCCGCGTTCGTCTACATTTACGCCAGCTTTATCTGCGCTTA
>DNHK01000412.1 GCA_003485905.1 Gammaproteobacteria bacterium
GGTTCAAAGTACATGCCACCCATAGATTGCGCACGCTCATGTACCTCGTGTTCACCCTCTATAAACCAAAGCACCTCTTCGCTTTGATCATTAGCAACTAAAAGACGCGCACCATAGAGCCTGAAAAAACCCGCCATTTCCTCCCAATACAAACCGCTTGGATCGAGCCGTAGAAACTGCATCGAATGCGCAGATTCCGGTAACGGAATTCTTACGCGTTGCTGGCCTCGGCTTTCACCCGCCTTGGTAATCGCACGTTGTTGCGGAACATAATCTTCTTTATCTCTGCGCCAAAAAACCACCATGTCTGGATCAACCGGGTTTTTGCGCTCAATAAATGGAGCATTTAAATCCATTAAAGTTGGGGTGGGCGATGCTACGCGCTGCAGCAACTCATCCTTCTCTAATAGGTCATCCAGCATTCCTTCGCCCAGTGGCTTTCCGACTAATTCAAAACAATGAAAAACCAAATCCAGCGTGTTAACCAGTCTTCGTGACGTAGCGTACTTAATCAACAAGCTACGGTAGTTCGAAACAAAAATAATAATTGCCCGAAACAATAATAGTTCTGTGAATACAGGCCAATCCGTATGCCACTCTTTATCAATCACGCAATATTTATCGGCGACCAACACAATATTGCTAGGTAACAAGTCTGGATTTAGATTATCTGATTGCTCAAGAAACCTAACATACTCGAGCACTCCTTGATCAAACTCATCGAAATGATTCTCCGACAGCAATGCTCGCGACCAAACAACGGATAATAATGGACCATCAAAATAAGGTTCAACCGAATCGGGCGCATGCGTGACCCCATCAATAGAACCAGTTCGATTGGCGGCATCAATATCTATAAACTCCCTGCGCACTTCATCCAATCCAGCGGGCTTCTTGGCCAGTGTGCAGTACTCAGGGCGCCGATTAAATTTAGGTAAATGCGCAAAATCTGGAACCGCTAATTTACTAATAGCCTGTGGCGACTTTGCTGCAAGAATTAAGTAGGAATTGGCAACTTGACCGAGATAGCCTCCCTCACACGCGGCACGCCACAGCATCATTTCACGGCCACCCATATCTAGATACTCAAGATAATCCCGCGAATTAGTTCCTTCCAACAAATTTGACGCGTAGTTGTGCTGAGCTGCAAACTCTTCAGAAATGAGTAAATCTGGGACCTTATAGTCTGGAAATGGGTACAAAACTTGGTTCACAGCCAATTCCGCTTCGCTTAGCTGCGTTTGCCACTCGCCATAACTGTAAGTTCGGATACCAGCGCTTTGAGGGTAATTGCCTATACCAATATATGGTTCCGCATAATGATCTTCATTTGCGCCCATTACGTATTTAAGGCCAGTACGATTTTCAATCGCAATCATCACCACACCATCGTCGCTTATCGATGTCTTCGCGCGTTGTAATAGCAATTGCAACGCCTGTTCATCAGTCAGACCTTCTGAAAAACGACCGGCGTACTCAGTTACACCTACATACAAAACCAGATCGTAAGCACCTTCAGAGAATTCGAAATCGTTAAAATTCCCCGTCGAGATCGTCACGTTCTTCAGGTCTTTACATCTAAGTGCTGCTAATTCCGCACGTACCGGTGAACCCTCAATGGAATCGACTGCTGCCCCCTGTTCTCCCAAATAGCGCGTAATCGCCCCACAACCGCAACCAAGCTCGAGTATGCGCTTACACGGCGAAAGGTCGAAANNATGGCGAAAGGTGCAAACCTCTCAATAAGTTAGCACGCAGTGGGGTAAGGTGATATTCACTACCCCAGTCACGAATATGATTTTTGAGCTCAGCCGAAGAGCTGCTCAAGTCCTCTGATTTCTTAAGGACTTTACGTAAATACTGTTCAGTCTCCGAGCCATCAGAATAGGCGAAGTCTTTTTGCGCCGCCGGATGAACATAAACACCGTGCTCATTCTTAACCAGTTTGTTTAGTTCAACTAACGACGCACTCATCAAACTTCCCTAATCTCGCCGTTAAGCGCGGCCAACCCAAAGGCCGTTTGTTGATCTTCAACCCTTAAATGAATCATGTCGTAGCGACGATCGATAGCAACGTTATCTTTATCATTATCGTCTTGCGCCACACCTATAGATATAAAGTAATCGCCGGCGAGCAAATTCAGCTTTAACTCACACTGAAACTGTATCGTCTGGCCCGCTTTGGCAGTTACGGAAACTTTTCCGTTAATTCGTGAGTTAGTGCCATAAATCGCAGTTCCATCGGGTGTTTTAACCGTCACGCCATAGATCAACCGATCAAGCTCACTATGAAAATGCACTACAAATCGGAGTAGAACGTTATCCCCACTAGTGCAACTGTGCCTCACGGCCGCATCGTTACAGCTTAATTGGTAATCAATAATCTCCGCTCGTCGGTCTCCCCAACGGTGCTCCGCGGCATTATAGGTTGGGTGGCTCGGGCAAGCGTCAACCGCAGGATCGAGACTAAGACCAGCACTACCATCTTTATCTACACCACCACTACGATCTGCCAACTCAACCGAATCTGATGAAAACATCATTTCCAGATATTCGTGCACTACATCTTTAGGCTCACCTGATTTGCGCACCTTGCCCTCCTCTAACAATATTGCGCGATCACAATAATTAATAATGCTTTCGGTAGAGTGAGTAACAAACAAAATGGCAACGCCTTGATTCTTCAGTTCTTCAAGCCGACGGAAGCATTTACGCTGAAAACGTATATCTCCAACAGCCAATGCTTCATCAATAATCAGAATGTCAGGCTGCATATTTATTGCAACCGCAAATGCCAACCGCACATACATCCCACTAGAATAAGTTTTAACTGGCCGGTGCATAAATTCACCCAACCCTGAAAACTCAACAATGTCTGGCAATTTGGCTCGAAACTCTTCTCTGCTTAAACCCAATATCGAAGCATTTAATCGGGCATTTTCCATCCCGGTAAAATCAGGGTTAAAACCAGCCCCTAGTTCCAGTAAAGCTGAAATTCTTCCCTTAGTATGCACCTCACCAGAAGTCTCTTGTAAGGTGCCAGCCACTATCTGTAATAGTGTGGATTTGCCCGATCCGTTTTTCCCCACGATTCCAACCGTCTCACCGCGACGTAGCTCCAAGCTAACCCCTTGAAGGGCAAGAAATTCGTCGTTTAGGTTGAGTCTGTCTCCTGACAAAGATTGCCATAAACGGTGAATAGGCTTGCGATAACTTTGGTAAGCCTTGGATACATTGTCGACCGTAACCAATAGCTCAGATGACATCGGCAAACCCTCGTCGAGTGCGGCCAAACCACCAATACCCAAATAGTAAACTCAGTAATCCAACGAGTGAATAAATACCCAGGCTCTGCCAATCGGGTAATTCGCCCCACATTAAAACCTTACGTAATTCAATTACGATGGTCGTAAGCGGGTTCATATATATGAACACCTGCCACTTTTCTGGAATGCGAGAAATTGGAAAGAAAATTGGCGACATAAACAACAAGATGGTTGCTACCACGCCAACCATCTGTGAAACATCGCGCAAATAAACACCCAGTGAGGCCAAAAACCAATTCATTCCAAGCGTTAACAAGACCAAAGGCGCTAGTACTATCGGTACTAATATCGCTGTCGAAGGTATGGTAAACCCCGCAATCAGCATAAACACCACTAACACGATCAAACTAACAACAAAATGAAACAGGGCCGAACACAAAGTAATTAGTGGCAATATCTCCAGTGGAAAAACTACCTTCTTAACTAGTTGGACATTGCTGGTAATTAAACCGGGCGCTCGGGTAAGGCACTCGGTAAACAAAGCGTGAACAATAAGCCCGGAAAACAAAATCACTCCAAATTGAAGATCGTTTTCTTGCTCCAATCCCCAGCGTGTTTTAAACACAACGCTAAACACGAACATATAAACAGCAAGCATTACGAGCGGTAGAATAAAGGACCAAACAATTCCGAGCATTGATCCACGATAGCGTTGCAATACTTCACGCTGCGTCATTTGTGCGATCAAGTAGCGATGCGCTAGTAAATTTCTAATCAAGCAAATTCCCCTTACACTCAGCTGTAAATTTAGATCTCAATATCAACCTCGCACGCCACCTTGTTTATCAAGCTCCAGTAATCTGAGTAAGTACTGTCCGTAGCCATTCTTTTTGTATTTCTCCCCCATACTAGCCAGCGCCTCATCGTCTATATATCCGTTGCGCCAGGCAATCTCTTCAGGACAAGCTATCTTCATCCCTTGTCTATTCTCAATCGTTTCGATAAACATAGAAGCTTGCAACAAAGACTCATGAGTCCCCATATCCAACCACGCCATCCCTCGGCCCAAAACTTCAACCGACAAGTCGCCCCACTCGAGGTACTGCTTATTTACATCAGTAATTTCCAATTCACCACGGTGCGAGGGTTTTATCTCTTTGGCGACATCAACGACTCGATTGTCATAAAAGTACAATCCAGTTACCGCATAGTTGGACTTCGGCGCTTCAGGTTTTTCTTCCAAGCTCAAGGCACGCCACTTGTCGTCAAACTCAACCACACCATAGCGTTCAGGGTCATGCACCGGATAGGCAAATACAGTTGCACCGCGTTCCTTCTCTGCTGCCCGCCTAAGTGCAACTGATAAATCATGCCCGTGGAACACATTATCGCCCAATACCAAAGCGCAGGGGTCTTTACCGATAAATTCAGCTCCAATAATAAAAGCTTGCGCCAAGCCATCTGGTGATGGCTGAACAGCGTACGAAAGGTTGATCCCCCAGTCAGCACCATCACCCAATAGCTGCTGAAATCGAGGAGTATCAGAAGGGGTAGAAATAATCAAAATATCTTTAATTCCCGCTTCCATTAACGAAGACAGCGGGTAATAAATCATCGGTTTGTCGTATACCGGTAATAACTGCTTTGAAACTGCCTGCGTAACCGGATGCAACCGTGTACCAGAACCACCCGCCAGAATAATGCCTCTCATCCTATATCTCCTGCTTATTGTTATTAACCATAATATTTATGGCCCTACCCCTTTGTTCCCAATCGTTCACCCTGGTACTCCGAGCTAACCGCTTCACACCAGGCCTGATTCTCAAGATACCAATCAACGGTGGCCGCCAAGCCCGTATCAAATGTTTCATCTGGCAACCAATTTAATTTGTCGCCCATCTTGCTCGCATCGATAGCATAGCGCTGGTCATGGCCCGCGCGATCCTTAACAAAAGTCATCAATTCCTCATACTTAGACCCATCAGATCGCGGTTGGCGCTCGTCCAACAAACTACACAGAATTTTAACAACTTCGATGTTCTGTAATTCATTGTGCCCGCCAACGTTATAAACCTCGCCCGGCGTACCTTCGTTTACAATTTTCCATAGTGCCTTTACGTGATCCACCACATACAACCAATCGCGAACATTATCGCCTTTTCCATAGATTGGCAGTGACTCCTCAGCAAGCGCCTTATGGATAATCAACGGCACAAGTTTCTCTGGGAATTGATAGGGGCCGTAATTATTTGAGCAATTAGAAATCACCACTGGCAATTGGTAGGTCTTTTGCCAAGCACGTGCCAAATGATCGGACCCTGCCTTACTCGCTGAGTATGGCGAATTCGGTTTGTATCGAGTGGTCTCGGTAAACAAACCTGTTTCGCCCAGACTGCCATAGACCTCGTCAGTCGAAATGTGATGAAAACGAAAACCATCAAATTTTTCGCCATCCAAACTATCTCGATACTCCCGCGCGGCCTCTAACATGGTGTACGTGCCCACCAAGTTTGTCTGAATAAACTCCCCCGGACCATCGATTGAGCGATCAACATGCGATTCAGCGGCCAAGTGCATAACTGCATCTGGTTGATACTTGTTTAACAAGCCTCGAATTCCGTCCGCATCTAAAATATCCATCTGATAAAATTGGTGACGCTCGTGATCTGCAAACTCACCCAACGACAGCAAGCTTCCAGCATAGGTTAGCTTATCTACATTTATGACAGTAGTTTCAGTACTTTCCATCAAATAACGCACCAGCGCCGAGCCGATGAAACCAGCACCGCCAGTAATTAATACAGTTTTATGCATGTTCTTTTCCAACCAAGTTTTTCAATGTCTTACTCTAAAAAGGTGATTCTGTTATTAGTTCTACTTTCGTATCCAATACCGTTGCTAGAATCTGTCAGCGAGCTCTTCATTCACAACCGCTTCATCTTCTTGTCTAAACGATAGCCCCTTCACGAAGCTCGGCACCATCACACGATCAGTGCCAAAATCTTCACGACACACGGCACTCACTTCTTCAGCACCTCGCAGAGCGGTTACCAACAACACACTGTTTTGAGGAACCTCTGAGCTTCGCTTCCAAACGGGTAGACCAAAGTATTCGTCCAATTCTGTAGCTGGATCATACAAACCCACAACTTCAATTTCGCAATTGAGCGATTTTAAATACGCAAGTTCTGTTAAATCCGACAAACCCGCTAAAACGATCCGTCGATGCCCCTGACTAATTGCTTGCTGATACAACTCAACATACCAATCGCCTGCCTGACGAAACAAGGTGAAAGAAGTAGAAAGAAAGTCCGTTGTGAGTCTGGCTTTTTCCGCGAAACCTTTCGGGGTAATGTAATACAAATACTGATTTGCGCTGGCCGTAGTAACTTTTACAAAGCCCTTACGAATACAACGTTTCAAATATGAATTAGTCAGCCCCAAAGCTACGCCTAACTGCTTGGCCATACTGCGCTGGCTAAGGTCGTCTTGCTGCTCAATTGCATCTAGCAAATCCAGCGTTAATCGATCTTCTTTCGAGGTGGTGTTCATTTCTTGAACACTATACGTTCATTTTTTGAACGAGTCAAAAGCATATCTATTGAGTCTATCCAGAACACAAAGAGGAATTTATTATCTTTGTTTCGCGCGTCTTCTGAAAACACAGAGATGCAGATAACTTTAACGAATATTATTACTACTAAATTGAACTGTTCAGTGGCCCCACCAAGACCCTGACCAATGCATCTATAACCAGCTACCGCCGTCTACAGATAAATCGATTGTTTGGTAGCCAGCAGGTGATGTTAAACTTGGTGGAATTAGGCTTCGAACTTCCAACTTAGTACAAGAGACTAGACTAACTCAGCGTTAGAGCGTTTTTTAAAGTTCAGCTTACCCAATTAAAATCGATTCATCCCAGGATAAAAATTAGTGAAATCTAATCTCACAGTCAAACTGATTGCTGCCGTGTTCGTTCTTTTCGTTTGCGAAGGGATTGCCCGCTTGGGACTAAATATTTTCCAAACAAATTTTCAACAGGACTGGCGTTTTCAGGACTGGCGTTTTACAAGTGTTAACTATACTGAGGTCGTAAAACAGAAAAGATCGATGGTCGAAGACATCTTGTTGGATAACGGTGGGTATATCCAACTAGACGCTGACCTGGGGTGGACGGTAAAACCAAATGGGATAGAAGGACGGCCCTCAGATGGTGTTTACAATGATCGGCTATATCAAGCCAATAGCGATGGCATTCGTAGCTCTCACGAATACCAACGTAACCCATCTAGTGATGTCGTCCGAGTCGCTGTGTTCGGGGATTCATTTTCACATGCAGACGATGTTTCGAATGATGCTGCCTGGACAGCGGTTTGGGAACAATCTAATTCGAATCTAGAGGTGCTCAACTTCGGAGTACCGGGATTTGGCACAGATCAGGCTTATTTGCGCTACCAAAAGGAAGGAAAGGAATTTTCTCCCGACATAACAGTCCTAGGAATCATGTCAGAAAACCTGATGCGCAACGTGAACACTTTCGTCCCTTTTTATCGCCCTGACGCATGGCCGACCAGCAAGCCCAGATTTGTATTTGCTCCTGATGGATCATTTACTCTAAAAGAAAACTTTTTTCGTGATCGTTCAGATTATCAGGCATTAATTGATGATTTACCGGCCACACTTTTAGAATTAGGCGAACATGATTGGTGGTATAACGCAAAGTACAAACCTGGAATTCTGGATAATTCTAGTCTGTTCCAGCTACTTCACTATAGTTATATTTTGTTTCGATATCCCTGGATGCTGGATGATCGGAGCTTGTACAAAAAAGAATCCGAACACTATAAAATTCTACTTGAGATAATCCAGCGATTTTCCAAGGAAGTTGAGGAAAGTGGATCAACCCCGGTTATCGTGCTTTTTCCATCGCTTGAGGTGCTCGAGAAATTTAGAGTGGACGGTAATCTTATGTATAGTCCACTCCTGGACGATCTTGATAAGCAATCTATAAGGTACGTGGATGTACTCGATGGTTTCACTAAATATGGCGGAGACGTTGATGTGCGGGGGCTTATCCCAGGCCACAATAGTGTTATCGGGAACGAGATGGCCGCAAGATATATTAATGAAGAGCTACAGGTTTTGATTGAAAGCAATTTGACTACGAAGCAAAATCGTTAGCGATAATTTATTAACTATGTCGGAGTACTCAAAGACAGTGACCGTGAGTTATAAATTAAAGAGTATGCGGAAGCTAGTATGGGCTGTTTAGACAGTTTCTTTATAGGTGCAGCGCAAAAAGGGCTTCTAGAGTAAAACGTGGTTGTAACAACGAAACCAATCTATTTGAGTTTAATCGAGAATCAAATCAACATGAAAAATTTAATTTTAGCCTTGGGACTAAGTCTGGTTTTGGTAACTTCTGTATCTGCACACCACAACTGGGCAGCCGCTTACGATGTTAACGGCGATATCGAAATCGAAGGCGTCGTAAGTGAAATCGTCTGGAGAAACCCACATGTAATAATGTACTTTACCGTCGATCAAGGCACCCCAAACGAAAAGATATACTCCACTGAAAGCAATTCAGTAGCAGCGCTCGCTCGCATGGATGTTACTCAAGACCTCGTTGCGGTTGGCACCAAAGTACGCGTCGCTGGCTACCCATCGCGCACTAAGGACGATGATATCTTTATGAATCATCTTCTGCTGCAAGATGAGCAGCGAGAAATTGTCTTCTTACGTACAGCCGAACCACGATGGCCAGAAGAATCTACTCGTATCGGAAGCGCTGACTACGCGCACGGATTAAATGCTCAAGAGGATTTTTCTGAGCGCCCTACTTCAATATTTTCTGTTTGGACGACTATATTTGATGGCGAAGGCAGCCACCGCGCCATGAGATTCCCCAGTGATGTTTATAATATTGATTACGCAGAACAGCGTGGTACCGGCAATTGCGTTAGCAAAGATGTATGGGGCCAGATGGGATCACCCTATCCAATGCAGATCGTCGACAACAACGATGGCACTATTACTGTTCACATAGAAGAACACGACACCATACGTACCGTACACATGAACATTGATCACGATGATCCCGGCACTGTCAAAAACAACCTCGGTTACTCAACTGGACGGTTTGTTGGCGATACCCTGCTGATGACAACCACCTTCGAGGGCAGCAATTCCCCAATCCAAATCCACGAATCATTTACATTGAGCAATGACCACAATCACCTGAATTATTCTCAAGTTCTGGTGAATCCAGAATCAGACGAATTACCGACGGTAAATGCAAAGTGGTGGGAGTTCCAACCCAATTCTTATTTACAACCTTATGATTGTATCGATCACCCGCAATTTGACGGGCAGTTGTAGATACTAAGTTCGATTGACGTTTCAGATCTATCTGAAACGTCAACACCCAACTCCTAATCGTTCTCGATAGACAGCCTTCGCTTTTCCATTCGTCAGAAAAAACCCTAAGACGAACTAAACTTTTCCAACAACCAATCAGCAAGCTGCGGTATCACTATAGGCCAGTATTCTACTGCACAATGGTCTCCGCGACCCAGCAGCCACAAATCAGAATCAACTGCCGACTCATGCGACAACATCAAGTCCGATACTGGAGCAGCGCCATCCATTGTCCCATTAGCAATCAATAAGGGCGTTGTTATCGTCTGCCCCTTACCTAACACACCTGAATTCATAAGTGAGAATGGCGCCATGGCATCTTTGATACCTGCAGCCGTTGGCTCAGCACCCAGATGTAATGCAAGGTTGACGTAGGTCATTCTAGCCGGCGTAGTAAGAACATACTCGATATTTTCGAGTGGTTGAGCGAAGGCTGCATGAGCCGGTGCACAAAATGCCGCGACGGCGTTGATACGCGGATCATTTCGTGCAGCTACACGCAACGCAAAATGGCCACCCCAACTAACACCAACAAAACTGACTCGCTGAGACTCAAAACCCTGTTCAGCGATGAAATAATCTAATATCGCCATATGCGCTTCATCCGAGTCCGGCGCTGAAACCCAATCGTTACTTTCACCAAAACCAGGCAGATCAAAAGTAACAACCGCCATCCCTTTTGCGGTCATTTCGCTAACTGGTCGACTATGGTTCGCTTTGTATTGATCTGAGCCACCGCTCCATATGACCAACGGCGGGTTCTCGACCCCAACGGGGCGATGCAAATAGGTAATGAGCGTGCTACCCCGAAAAGGTACTTCGATTATCTCTAACGGCACATCAAACAATGCACCTGCTTTCTGATAGACATTGAGTTGACTCTGATACGCGGCATCTTCTATTGGGGTGTGATTGCCTGGGAACCAGCTCAAAGCATAATAAACATTCGCCTTCAGGTCGGCTTCCCGAGCTTGCGCCCTATGGTTACCTCCGAGTGCAGCGTCGCCTAACTGTTCATAATATTGCCCTATCGACCTCCACTCATTGAGCCAGGAACCCGGGCCATCTCCTTCGCGTGTATTTATCTTCAGTCCAGTAGTTCTAAGTACCGCTTCGTCAGCACCGTGGTAGGAGAACGCGATAATTCGTCGCTCCGGGAAAACTAATTTTCCGTCCTCAATATGCTGTCCAACAGCGCTTTGCGCTATGCACAGCAAGGCAAACCCAAGCCCCCAGCGAGCACCAAGCGAATCGGCAAGTCTTAATAATATGGATCGCTTAGTCATAACTAAATTCCTCTGGCTATATCTGTAAAATTAATAGGATAAATTATTCAAAGTAATTTATTTCGACGGTGACTTGGTTAGGATCATCAACAAATATTTGATATAGATTCAAACTCGGTACTTCCCTTTCTCGATAAGGTACGTCCTTATCCTCTAAGTGCAGCCTTAACTGCTCTGGCTTAGTCGCGACAAACGCCAAATGATCGACCGAGCCACTGCCGTCGAGATCGTCCACATCAACCTCCCCCAAATAATCGATCAACCCCTGCGGATCATCCTTATCTATGCCAACAATATGCACAACGGCTTGGCCACCAATGTAGAGCCAATAACCTGGAAAATCAAAATTTGGTCGATCCCCGACAGTAAGGCCCAAAATATCCACATAAAAGTCCCGAGTCTTTTCCACCTCTAGGGTGCGAAGAGAAAAATGATCAAGCTGCTTTAGGGGCATAGAAAGTCCTCATTCAGTATTAGGTTTGTTCAAGTATTCCGATTAATCAATTCTAAAGGCTGTTGAAAGGCCATTGCAAACGTTCTATTCCCACGATACTGTAATTTTGCACTGCGAGCGTAACTAGGAAAATTAATATGAAAACATTCACTTTCAAATTGGCAGTATTGGTCGCCACCATCTCACTAGGATCAGCGCTTCAAGCACGAGATTATGACGAGTGGTTTGGAGGAAACTTCATGTTACAGGATCTAATAGACGCGGAAAAAGGCTATTGTCTCGACCTTGAAGGCTACGCCTCTATAACTGATACCAGCGCTCCAGTTATCGTGCATTCTTGCAAAGAAGGCTTTTGGAAGGACGGGACGTGGAGAGTGAATTATCCCCAGGAAGGTCAAATCTACTTGCCTGAATATGAACTGTGTGTTGCCGCTGCGGCTCTAAAGGAAGATGCTGACGTAGTGTTACAGGACTGCTCAGACGCGCCAATGCAGCGGTTTGATTTCCGTGAAGATGGAACAGTTGCAGTGATATCAGATTCCACCGAAACATTTTGCCTTTCTGTAGGTGACACCAGCAGAGCAACCGGCAGAAATCTCCGACGCCCAACCAGATTCGTCAATTGTGACAACGCCGTTGAGCAATATACCCAATGGATATTACCCGCTAAAGATACTGTATACACAAGTTTTGATTTTACGCCGATATCACTGCTGCCTACCGACGAACAAGCGCCTACCGGTAGACCTCGTGCAGGTGGTGGTCAGGGTAGAGGCGGTGGTGCTGCAGCTGGCGAAGTACGTCGTGGGCCGGGCGGAAATAATTTATACGTTGGAGCGTGTGCTCCATGCCATGGGCGCAGTGGTGAAGGACTTGCCTCAGAATTTGCGCCAAAACTTAGCGGTCAAGAAGACTGGTATTTAACTCGCCAATTAACCAACTTTGTAAAAGAAGTCCGTGGCGGCCGTGAAGGTGAGCGCTGGGCCACCCAGATGAGCTTCCATATTGGTGATTTTGGCCAAGCCCAATTGGATAGCTTTGTAGACTATATCGGTACGCTGGAAGACACTCCGGCCGAAGTAACTATCGCAGGTGATTCCACTCGTGGTCAACAGCTGTATGCAGCCTGTGTGGCCTGTCACGGCGATGATGCCATGGGGAACGCTGCGCTTAATTCTCCGCGTCTAGCAGGCATGTCGGATTGGTATATGGTGACTCAATTGCAAAAATTTCGGGATGGCACCCGCGGAGACCACCCAGAAGACACCCTTGGTGCCCAGATGGTAGCGTTCTCACAAACATTACCCGACGAACAGGCGTTGATTGACGTAACGGCCTATATCAACACGCTGTCTGCGCCTTAGATAGCTTTTACTCTATGATATATGGTTCGATTCTCAGAAATAGGCTTTCATTGCTAATCTTCAGCAGCGCTTGAACAATTGAATTTTGCCACCTCAGCATCGTCGAACCATAGCCAGTGTTTGGTTAACACCATCGGTTCAATGAACGTTTCAGCATCGGTAAAAGTCATCATATAGTCGAGTTTGTCCCCTTGTGGGCTCAAGGTAAATCGCTCGACTACTTCAGCCGTTGGGCTTGTTGGAATACCCTGCCCGTCAAAGTGTCCCCATCCCATATTAGTGGTTGTTACGACGAGAGTATGATCATTTTCCCAATACCCCACAGAATAGCCTAACAAGCTGTGCGGCTGATCCGCGGGTGAGGCATCGGCTGCCATGTGAATAGTACGTACTGTGTCGTATTCCTCAATGCGCCAAATAATATTGTCGCCAGATTGACTAAACTCAGAGGGATAAGGTGATTCCATGATTACCGGCATCCCTTTTAACGCACAATCCTTAAGTGGATTATCTCGTTCCCAATCGAAGCTAGCGACAGCCTTACGTCCCGTCTCTGTAAGCAATGCGCGACCAGCCGCTGTTCGGCTCAGATCCCTTTGGAACAAAGGCCCTACTGTAGCAGGTGTGCTCCAAACTCGAAATATCCCGAGCTCTGGAGCAGATGTATCGCCAATCCCCAGCCGCTGATTCTCCGGTATCCCGATAGTTGGGCCAGACCACCGTGGCTTGGCACTGACACCTAGCATGACTTCTTCACCGCTAGTGGTAAGGATATTTCTAATATAAAGGCTGTTTTCTGCACGGCGAGTAAGGTCACCAGCTACTCGGATTTTATCGCCAACTTCGATGAAGCCAAGGTCGATCTTCCATCGACGTATATTGCTTACCGAGCCCATCGCCATGTTCCAGACCTGCTGTTCACCGGCTTCGTCAGTCACCCGCATCGATACCTGGGCATGAGGGTTCCGCCATAGCACAGAGGTTACTTCCCCCTCTATTTCAACAATATTTCCAGGATCATAATTACTCGATATGGAATGATGCGCGCCACTTGTTAAAGGAAAACCCAGAGCCACAACTAGAACAAATCTATAGATGATTCTCATAACAATTCTCCATTAGCTAATAAGTAGTTTGCAGTAATTATGTGACGCTTTAATCGGTTCTCATAGTTTCTGTATAAGGCGGTATTTCCAATGGACGAAAATCAGCCTCAATAGAACCGGGCCCGCCCAATCCTGTTATTGTCGGAGGTGGTGGTGAGCCAAGGCCCGCAACTTTCCCCTTTGGAATCGCTTCAAATCGATTAACCAAATCTGTAACAACCTCGGGAAACTCAGCGGCTAGATCATTCTGTTCATAGGGGTCTTCCAGGATACTAAAGAGTGAATGCTGCTTGGTACCGTCCACCATTAATTGAACCATTTTCCAATCGTCTTTGAAATATGCATAGTCATAGTCGGCTCCAGCGTCAGACCACTTAACCAAGATTGATTCATTGTCTTCAACCTCTATACCTTGTGATATAGCCGGCCATTTGTTCACGCCATCTATAGGGAGCGGATACTCTTGATCCACCCCAGCAACGCCTAAAAACGTTGGCAAAATATCCTCAACAGCAAATAGGTCAGCGTATTCCGTACCGGCTGCGATTTGCCCAGGCCAATACATTAGCGCTGGCACATGAATCCCGCCTTCCAGGGGCGAGGTCTTTCCACCCCTGTATTCGCCATTATTGGCACCAAGGTTTTCATTCCCGCCATTGTCGCTGATAAACATAACCAAAGTATTATCGGCCATGCTTGAGTCATCTAAAGCTGTCATTACTCTGGCAATTTGTCGGTCCATCTCGCTAACCATAGCCGCAAAGACCCGACGAGTCTCATCCTCGATATGAGCATATTCTGCGATCGCGGCCTCAGGGGCTTGAAGGGGTGTATGCGGTGCCTGCATTGCTACGTACAACAAAAGAGGCGTATTTTCATCTTGGGATTGAATAATCCGAATTACATCGTCGGCAATTAACTCAGTCGAATAGCCTTCTTCAATAACCGTTTCACCATTTCTTTGCCAATCAACTCCGCGCCAAACAGCGTGAGTATAATGATTAAAAAAACCATTCACGGACCCATAAAAGTAATCGAACCCTCGATTCTGCGGATGATAGCTGACATGGTTAGGCCCGAGATGCCACTTGCCAATAGCGTAGGTATCGTAGCCTTCTTCTTTGAAATACTGAGGAAGAATTTTTTCGTTCAAAGGTAAACCTTCTTCGTACCAAGGCTCAAAAGGCTTTAGTACACCAGTACGCACGGGTGATCTCCCGGTCATGATCGCACCGCGCGTCGGTGAACAAAGGGGTTGAGCATAAAAACGGTCAAAACGCGCGCCACCCGCAGCTAGTCTATCCAGCTCAGGAGTCTGTATTTCGCTTCCCTGGTAACTGACATCAGACCAACCCAAATCATCAGCAACAAATAGTATGATGTTCGGAGCAGCCGTTTCTTGAGTATCTTCCTGAGCAACTGCATTAGTACCCGCCACTTCCGACGAGTTACAGCCTGCAATGAGCATACAAGCAACGGTGAATAAACTGAGGGAGTAGTATTTAAACAAAACGAAATCTTCCGGCTATGCCCTTATATCGAGCGTTAAGATTGTGAAAAGATAACCCTTTAATAAAGTTAAAGCTAGCTAATGAATATGCCAAATTAAGACGATTAAATTTCTCCCTCGATGATAGATTTGCTTTCCAACTACGCCCGTTACCGAGCGCGATAAAAAACAAACACCGATCATTGAAACACCATTAACTATGTTTCTGGAATGGACCAACTACCTTGCAACTCAAAATACTAAAATGTACGCGAGGTTAATAGTAGATTTTGTTGCGAATGTAGGTTGTTCGGTAAGCCAAGAACGGTGACTCGATAAAGCGATAGCTCAAGTACCCGATCGGCACCATAATTAAAAAAGCGAGAAGAGCAAAAAACAGTGCCACATAAATATTCGATAATTCAATCACATATTTGTCAATTCCAGACGAGAGCGGCTCATAAAAGAAAAAGTGTAAGAGATAGATTGAATAGGAGTAAGTACCAATTCGTGCAATGAAACTGGATACTAGTCCAGGTTTGTGCTCGAACGAATTGTCATACCATGCTATTAAGGCGGCGTACGCCAAACCCTCCATCGTGGTCAGATATATCCATATTGGGTTGGTTGATAGATAACCAGAATTACCAGAGAACCCACCGAGTGAATCAAAATACCAATAGAACGACATAAATACAGAAAATATTATTCCCGCAAGTAAATGTTGTTTTTTAAACCAAACTCGGTACTGAAAGGCACAAATGCCCAAGATAAACTGATCAACCCGGCCGAGAATCGTATAGTAAGACAGCTCCTGGATCTCTCCTGTTTGCAAATAGAATAAACAACGGAGCACAACTGCCAATACCACGATAGCAAAAAGTGAGTATTTGACCCGCTTTGACAAAAAAAGCAATAACGGAAGAGCCAGATAAAAGTGGAATTCTACAGTGACAGACCACCCCCCGTTTGGAAGTACAGGGAGGAGAATACCGGCTAACACTTTTCTCAAATACAGGAAATGGTGTCCACCACCAAAATAGTCCCTTATACCGATTATCAGTAATACTAAACTTAGCAACGGCAACAGGCGTAACGCTCGATTACAGAAAAACGATAAGTAATTGATATCTTTTCCGTCAAGCAACTTAGCAAACAAATAACCACTAAGCGTCATGAACAAGGCGACACCAGTGTGCCCCTCAGTAAAAATAGACAATGGAAATATGGGGGGTGGCGCCAGATGCCCATCTCGGACGAGAATAAAATGCCAGACAAATACCAAGAAAGCTGCCAGCGCCCTTACATGATCAAGCCCGAGATAGTACTCCCCAGTGGTAGACCTCACGTCCTAATAGCTGCCGCAAAGACCCAATCTTGGGGAATGTTGTGGTTAAAAAAACTTTCTATACTCACAAATACCTGTGCCCTATTCATCTATATACGATGTCAACGAATCACCAAAACTCTTACTCTAAATTTTTTATATAAGCAGCTACGCCCGTATCAACATCGGAAAACGACTCGGCATATTCGCCGTCCACCGTTAACTTGTCTAAATCGGCTTGAGTATAACTTTGGTACTTTCCTAGTAATTGTTCCGGAAATGAAACATATCGAATCTTATTGTCTTTAACCCACTGGGCCGTGGTTCTTTGTTTACCACTTAGTGTATTTAGAACTGCACAGGCCACGTCATTAAAGCTCTGCGCACGCCCGGTACCAACATTAAATATTCCAGATATTTGTGGCTGTGATAAAAAGTGCATATTCACTTTTACAACATCGTCTATATACACAAAATCGCGTAATTGTTCGCCAGCCTCGTAGCCGCCACTACCCTCAAACAAGTTAACGTAACCCTGCTCTTGATATTGTTGATAAAAATGCCAGGCGACACTCGCCATGCGCCCTTTATGGGTTTCGCCCGGCCCATACACATTAAAGTAACGCAGGCCTACAATTTGACATTCCAATTGATGTCGATGACGGCGAACGTATCGATCAAATAGTAGTTTTGAGTAGGCGTATACGTTCAACGCCTTTTCATAATCCGCCTCTTCAATAAATTCTTTACCATCCCCGTAAACCGATGCTGAAGATGCATAAATAAACGGAATGCTGCGCTTACTGGCGGTTTCAAGCAATGTCTTGGAGTATTCATAGTTGGTCTGCATCATATACCGACCATCTGACTCCATTGTGTCTGAGCATGCTCCCTGATGAAAGATCGCATCCATACCTGAATATTCACCTCCGTTAGCGATATCCTGAATAAAATCATCTTTATCGACAAAGTCGACAATGTCGCAATCCGTTAAATTGATAGCTTTATCGCCCTGCGAAAGATCATCAACCACAAGGACGTTTGCCACCCCTGACCGGTTCAACGCTTTGACGATATTCGACCCAATGAATCCTGCACCACCCGTTACAACTATCACTTTATATTCCTTTCCCGGTTTTAAAGGCCGTATTTATCTCATCTAACGAAACCGTCGCGGTACCAATTTTACGTACCACAACCCCAGCGGCCGTATTGGCAAAGTGCAAGCTGTCCATATCGTTCATCCCTGCCGCCAATGCCAATGCAAAACTTGCCACCACGGTATCACCTGCACCGCTAACATCAAAAACCTCCGTCGCTTTAGCTGGTAGGTCTGACGCAGCATTACCTTCACGAAATAACGTCATGCCCTTGTCACCTCTAGTGACCAACAACATTTGCAGCTCCAGCGATTCACGTAATTCCTGCGCGCAACTGTGAAACTTCAGCTCCGAATCACAGTCACCAACCACTGCAACAAATTCGCTCCAATTTGGGGTGATTATTGTTGCACCTCGATACCGATCAAAGTCATTACCTTTCGGATCAACCACAACTGGCTTGTCGGCAGCTCGCGCCGCTTCAATCAAATCTTGAACATGGGTTAACACACCCTTTCCGTAATCAGAAAGTACAAGTACATCTGTGCTACCCAATAAGTCCTGAAACTTCTGTTGCAAATTAGCCAACGCTGGCTCGCCAGGCTCGTGATCGAAATCAAGACGAATCAATTGTTGATTACGCGCAAGCACTCTGAATTTCTCCGTGGTGCGGGCGCCGACTTCCCTAATCAATGCAGTGCCAACATGTTCGGCAGTAAGCAACGCTTCTAATTCATCAGCCGAAGCATCGTCGCCGGTCACGCAAAGCAGCGTCGCATTTGCGGACATACTAGCGATATTCTGCGCTACATTTGCAGCACCACCTGCGCGAGCCTGCTGTTCTGCCACGGCCACCACCGGAACGGGTGCCTCTGGAGATATTCGGTCAACATCTCCTAACCAATAGCGATCCAGCATTGCATCGCCTACGACCAATACGCGGGCATCACTGAAACTAGGCAGATTCATACTAAGTCACCTTCCGACCAATACTGTGATACTGCAGTCCATGCGCCGCCACAGCTGATGGCTCATATAAATTGCGACCATCAAATACAATCTTGTCACCCAAACGTTCGCTCATCAAAGAAAAATCCGGGCTACGAAAGCTCTTCCACTCAGTAACAATCACCAATGCATCGGCTCCCCGCAACGCATTGGTTTCGCTCTCGGCAAGAACCAAGTCATCTCGCACCCCATAAATCCTGGTGGCTTCTTCGCAAGCGACAGGGTCATATGCGCGCACAGATGCACCTCGTTGCCACAGGCCTTCGATTACCACGCGGCTAGTAGCTTCGCGCATATCGTCGGTACCCGGCTTAAATGACAGCCCCCACAAAGCAAAGGTTTTACCCTTAATTCCGCCCGGGTAAGCCGCATCAATCTTATTTAACAAAACCTGCTTCTGATCTTTGTTTACCGCCTCAACCGCCCGCAATATTCTAGCGTCGTAACCAACTTCACCAGCGGTACGAAATAAAGCCTGCACGTCTTTAGGAAAACAAGAACCGCCATAACCGCAACCTGGATATATAAACTGATAGCCAATGCGCGGGTCAGAGCCGATGCCATGGCGCACTAATTCAATATCAGCACCTAACTTATCCGCCAAATTTGACAACTCGTTCATAAACGAGATTTTTGTGGCCAGCATCGCATTTGCCGCATATTTTGTTAATTCCGCTGACGGAACATCCATGAAAACCAAACGCTCATGATTGCGATTAAAAGGCGCATAAAGTTCACGCATTAACTCCACCGCACGATCACCTTCCACTCCAACCACGATTCGATCGGGTTTCATAAAATCGTCTATCGCCGCACCTTCCTTTAAAAATTCAGGATTCGATGCAACAGAAAACTCAACATCTACCCCTCGCTCTTTTAGCTTAGCCACAACCGCTGTGGTGACTTTCTCTGCGGTACCTACAGGCACCGTAGACTTGGTAACAATTACTTTATAACTATTGATAGCCGCACCAATTTCACTAGCGACTCCAAGCACGTAACTAAGATCGGCTGAACCGTCTTCATCAGGTGGAGTACCCACGGCAATAAACAAAATATCGCTTTCTGAAACAGCACGCGCAATATCCGTAGTAAAGCTAAGACGACCTGCTGCAACATTGCTCGCAACCAGGTTTTCGAGCCCCGGCTCATAAATCGGCAACTGGCCTTTAATCAGCCCAGCTACCTTGTCTTCATTATTGTCGACACATATAACCTGGTTGCCCACATCCGCAAAACAAGTCCCTGTTACCAGACCTACGTAACCTGTGCCTATAACGCCAATATTCATTTAATGCTTTATCTACGCTTATACTAGTACCGGCGTATTATCAGTGGTTTTGACTACAAAATCACCCGTAGATTCAAACCATACGATGGTCTGCTAATATTCAGTAGCAAATTCGTCTTTATCAAGGGTTGTCGCAATGAGCCAAACAGAACAAATAAATAGCACTCCAACTGTTAGTCAGGGATTTCTTGGGTGGGTTGAGCGCCGTGGGAATCAGCTGCCTGATCCGGTATTTATATTTTTCTGGCTAATATTGGTACTGATAATTATAAGTTTAGTTGCGGGATTGTTAGGGATGAACGCCTTGCACCCGAGCAGGCTAAATGAAGACGGGTCCGCCTACGTCATCTCTGCAGTAAGCCTACTGTCGCCCGATATTATTCAACGCTTACTCGTCGAGATGCCCACCACATTTAGCCACTTTCACCCGCTCGGCTACGTTTTGGTAGTCATGCTCGGCGCAGGTGTAGCAGAACGCTCTGGTTTATTTGCTAGTGCCATGCGTGCAGCAGTGAAAATTGCACCAACAAAACTGCTTACACCGTTTGTGGCACTCGTCGCAATGATGAGCAATCTAGCAGCTGATGCATCCTACGTGGTGTTAATCCCTCTGGCGGCTGTGCTTTATGCAGCCGCAGGCCGGCATCCGATAGCTGGTTTGGCCGCTGCATTCGCAGGCGTATCCGGTGGTTTTTCTGCTAATCTCTTACCGGGGCAGCTGGATGCTTTATTGTTTGGAATAACCGAAGCCGCTGCTGAAACACTCGCCCCCGCCTGGG
>DNHK01000144.1 GCA_003485905.1 Gammaproteobacteria bacterium
GACGATGCGGCGGGACTAGCGATCTCAAGCCGAATGACTTCGCAAATCAACGGGTTAAATCAAGCAGTCCGGAATTCCAATGATGCAATTTCTCTGGTCCAAACTGCAGACGGCGCCTTGATTGAGACCACTAACATGCTGCAGCGCATGAGGACGCTGGCGGTTCAAGCCGCGTCGGATACGAATGTCAGCGCTGACAGGACGGCGCTGAACACCGAGTTTAGTAATTTACGTACTGAAATTAACCGCATTGCAAATAACACTCAATGGAATGGTGAGAACGTGCTTGATAAAAGCTTTGCATCAGGCTCGGGTGCGTACAGCTTTCAAGTGGGCGCCAATTCCAATCAGACAGTCGACTTAACAATTGGTAATTACTCTACGCAATCGACAACCCAAACTACTACTTCTGCGGTAGCAACTACAACAGCGGCCAGTGGGCCTAGCGCGGCCATCGGAGTTAAACAAGTAAGCACATTAACCATAGCTGGCACAGCGAAATTAGGTGATACCATCTCCGTTACAGTTGGTAACGCGTCATATGTGCACGAGGTAGTCGCAGGCGCAGCTACTACGCAGAGCGTAACCGAAATTGCAGCTGCCATTAAGACTGGCTTGGAAGCAGACGGCCTAGCTACATCTGCAACTGCAGCCGCCAACGCCGGAGTCCTTACCTTCACGGCTTTGGCAACCGCCTACGGGTCAAACTCGTTCGACATCGGTACAGCTGCCGGCGGCTTATTGGGAGGACTTGCAAATAGCTCCGTAACAAACGCGGCGAATGCCAACTCAGCCATCGCCGCACTAGACACAGCTATAAACACCGTCAACGCAGGACGATCAGCGATGGGGGCAACGATAAACGTTCTCCAGTATGCAGCAGACAATCTGGCTAATGTCTCCTTAAACGCCTCCGCATCGAGGAGTCGAGTAGAAGACACAGATTATTCATCTGCGACTACAGAACTTGCCAGGACTCAGATTATTGCCCAAGCAGCGACTGCAATGCTAGCGCAAGCTAATCAGATGCCTCAAACAGTTCTATCACTACTAAAATAAGGGTCCTAAAGAAGCGTCAAGTGTCGAAAGGCTCTTGGCGCTTTTTTTCGTTCGGAAAAAGATTTAAAAACTTCGTTCGGAATTCGAACGAAGTAGGTCGGAGGGTTACTATAATAAACCCGATCAGCGCCCTGGTAACCTATCAGCAAGCAAAATGCGAATAAAACACAAAACCATCTCGTTGTGAAACCATGTTAGGCTCAGACTAGGACTGACGATGCTTGTGGAGAGCCATGAAACGACCAGACATAAATAAAACCCTTCGCAAAGCGAAGACGAGCCTTAAAAGAGGGCAACATAAAAAAGCACAGGAACTCTATAACTCGATACTAGAAGCATTTCCTCAAAATAGCCAGGCATCGGAGGAGCTTCGCAAACTCAATATTGCTCAAGAGAGAAACACATCAGGGGAGCAACTGGAACGCCGGCTTCAACAGTTAAGCGACCTCTATCACCAAGGAAATATGACCTTAGTGGTGGAGCGCTCTAACGAAATAATTAATGAACACCCCGATTCCTTTCTAGCGTGGTACTGGCTAGGTCTATCGAGCATAGCCCTTGGCCTGTTAGAGCAATCCGCCACAGCTTTTACGAAAACCATCCAATTAAACCCCCGTTTTGCTCCAGGCTTTAATAACCTTGGTGTTGTAACAAAGAAGCTGGGACATCCACTCAAGGCAATCGACGCTTTCCATCAAGTCTTGAGGTTAGCGCCAAATGATCTCGAAGCTATTTGCAACTTGGGCAATGCATACCACGCTGTCGGCAAACTTGACGAAGCCATTATGCGATACGAGCAAGCACTCGGGATCGATCCGAATCATTTAAAAAGCCTTTTGAATATGGCGCAGACACTGTCTGATCTAGGTCACAGAGTCGATGCACTTAGAAAGCTCGATCAAGCATTGCAGATAGATCCAAACAGCGCGCGCGCTTTTAACGCCATGGGAGCCATATTGCGACTGCTAGGTAGGCGTGATGATGCAATCATAGCTTTCAGAGCGGCACTCAATATCGATGCGGGCTGGTCTTACCCATGCACAAATCTTGGGACTGTTTACCTAGAGAGCAACATGCCTGAGAAGGCCGCGGAAATGTTCAATAGGGCCCTCCATAATGAGCCAAACAATTCAACAGCTCACAACGGGCTTGGCACCGTTTTTCTTAAACAAAAAATGCTCGCTGAAGCGGAAAAGGCTTTCAGAAAAGCTATCGCTTTCCAGCCTGATTTCACTGAAGCATTCTGTAACTTAGGGAGCGCACTTGGATCTCAAAATAGGCCCGAAGAAGCCGTTAAAATTCTAGCTCAAGCACTCGATCTATCCCCTCAACATGGACTCTCGCAATCAAAGAAGCTGGCGATTCAAGCTTCCTGTTGCATGTGGGATAATTTCTGGGAAGAGCAAGGCTTGTTATCAAGTCTTGGATTATCGTCAGACACTTGCATTGACCCTTTTCCTCTTTTGTCACTCGAGGATAATCCAAAACACCACTACTTAAGATCTAAGCAATATGCAGAATCTAAACATGCAGAGCCAGAGCTGACTGAAACAGTCCAAGCCATAAAAACGTCAAAACGCATACGAATCGGTTATTTTAGCGCGGATTTTTATGAACATGCCACTATGTACCTGATGGCGCGTATCTTTGAACTTCATAATACGGATGAATTTGAGGTGTACGCTTACTCCATCGGACCCGAGAAGAATGACACCATGAGAAACAGGCTTATCAAAGCCGTAACGGTTTTTGATGACGTCAGCGGAATGAGTGATAAGCAAATAGCGCTGATTGCGAGGCAAGACGGTATTGACATTGCAATCGACCTCAAGGGCTACACGGAAGACGCGCGCATGGGGATTTTTACTCATCGGGCAGCGCCCGTACAGATGACCTTTCTTGGCTATCCAGGAACGCTAGCAATGCCTTGTAT
>DNHK01000326.1 GCA_003485905.1 Gammaproteobacteria bacterium
CAAACAAACGAGGCATATGCTCGTCAGACACACCTGGCGAACTGTCACTGACCGATAATTGAATTGAGTCTGATGCTGAAGCTACATTCAATTGTGAATTCGAAGACAAGCTCACAATCACCTTGCCAGGCTTCTCCGTATAGCGACAACTGTTGGTCAATAAATTTGATACAAGCTGAGCGATACGATCCTCATCCAGGGACATTAGAGTAGTTGGATCAAGCAAATTTTCAAATTCAATACGCAGGCCTTCTTTTTCTGCGGTCGTCCGGAATGACTCTACAACGCTCTGAACAATCTCTACCAGATTACAGGAGCGAAATTGGTACTTTAAACCTCCGGCATCTGATAATGATAACTCGTACAAATCATTTACCAATCGTGATAAATATGCAACTTCCTCAAATAATGAGTTCAATGCAGTTTCAGTAACTTTTCTAGTACCATCTTGCAACGCCTCAATTTCGCCACGCATAATCCCTAAAGGCGTCCTAAGCTCATGCGCAATATCTGCCACCCATTGATCTCGAGCGGACTTGCTCGCTTCTAGGGAACTCGAAAGCTGATTAAACAAACCAACAAGTTCTCCAAGTTCATCTTTTCGCTTACTCGCAATTTGCAAACCAAGCTTTCCGCCAGCCAAATCCTGTGTCCCCTTAGCCAATCGATTTATCGGAGATAAAAAGTGCCTACCTACGCCCCAAGCCATGAGTGCACTAAACATCAACAAAACAAGAGCAGTTACAAAAATCGTACGTTTCTGTGCTGCTTGAAAAGCAAGTTCGTACTCGCCCTGCAGAAAAGCGATTCGGTTAACCGTTAGTTGACCCACAATCTGGCCGTTGTATTCCAAACTAAATACTTGCGCATTAGGCGCCGGGTTACGTGGCCCTGCAACTAACAACCCGCCTTCATCGATCAATCGTATTCGTCGGCCTAAATTTGTTTGTGGTCGCTGCCTTGGTGGAGGCGGCCGAAACCTAGATTCAGAATTGCGCGCCCCGCTATTCCTGGAATTATTGTTACGATTCGCATTATTTCGATTGGTGTTGTTTCTGCCAGGGTTATCAACATTATTGGACAGATTTTCATTCGGACCATTATCTTCCTGACTTCTCCGTTCCGCATCAATTAAGCGCTGCAGTCCCCGTGCCCGAATATTCCCTACAGACGTTTCGATAAAGACCTGCCATGCGCGATTTACGCCCGCCCCCCTAAACAACTCCCAACTCCGTTGTTCGGCGTAAAAGCTTTCCAGGTCGTCTTTTATGTCTAATACCTGCATCTGCTCGCGCTGGTTAACATAATTCAGTAAACCGTCACCTACGCCCTTGGATACAATGAACACCAGGGCAGCAACAGAGGCAAAACTAAAAAATATAAAAATTATTACCAGCTTGGGTAACATGCCTAGCCCGCTTAGTTTTTGTTTTATTTTTTGTCGCACGGGAATCTAAATATTTCTTACTAGCTTGAGATGCTTAGAGCGAATGATACAACACTATATGTTTAGCGCGGCTCACATATTAATTCTCCACTATTTCTCCTTATTTTCTCCCCGCTAAATCAATTCTTGAGAACTAAGATATCGGCTCACTTGAAATACAGAGGTTCTCCGAAATGAAAGATCCAAACACAAAATTTTTGTTGTTAGTAGTGGTAACCACTGCAAGCTTATTAACGGTCCAAGCTTACGCTCAATCCCGAGGACCTGGTGGGCCGCAGCGCGGTCAGGCGTTTAGTATGCACTCAGCATTAGAGAAACTAGATGCGAATGCTGACGGGACTATTACAAACGATGAAATTGATTCTCACCAAGAAGCTCAGCTAGAACAGTTTGACTCTAATGGCGATGGTGAAATGAATTTGGAAGAGTTCTCTGTCCTATGGGGGTCAATGATGCGAGAACGCATGGTGAATGACTTTCAAGCGATCGATAACGATGGAACAGGGCAACTCACAGCAACTGAATTAAATGCCCGGACATCAGGATTAATGAAGAGGCTTGATAAAGACGGCGACGGTGCGATTGTACTGAGCGAGATACGTCGCGGTGGCAACCGCAACTTTGGGGATCGAAAAGATGGTGATAGAACTCAAAAGGGTCGCCAAAGCAATTAGTTATAACAGGCTAACAACGCCTAGAATTTGATCGTAAAAAGAAGTTTCCTCCTCCTATGGCCAGGACGTCAGTCTTGGCCTTTTTTTCTAACGAATGCTAATTAATAACTCGGACACAGGGTCCAATAGGCAGGTAAAAAAGATTCGTTTATCTACTAGCCGTTACATCAAACGAAGGGACAAAATAAAATATTTAAGACTCTTCATACTTATTATGTGAGAACACGACTAAGTAATGACAGTAAGTATAGATATACCCGGCCAAGATAACGTGAAAGCTAATTGGTAATAAATGCTCAAACCAAGATTTCTCTGATGGTGTCACTAGGGTAAACACGAAGCGAGCAACTATCGACAGGCAATAAAGATAGCTGAGCCAACGAAGGTTTTCTCCCACCCACATAGGAGCAAGCGAGAAAAATCCTTTTTTAGTAGCCATATCTCGAAAGATCCGAAACATTAACCCCAAAATAATAAAATGAGCCTGTAGCTGAGCAGAATAGCGGACGGGGCTACTGCTCCATTCCCACATGCTAGGCAAAAATCCGGTCTCCCAATTAAAGGCTATCGCCTGGCCAAACGCGTACAAAGCAAAAAGAAGCGTAAAAAACGATAATGATCCTACATAGCCGTTTCGAAGCCGAACATGCTTTTTTCTGGCTGGCTTTAGGTTTCTCGAACTTTGATTGCCGGATGGCATTGCTAAACTCCAAATTACTGTAAGAGGCAAAATTAACAGGGACGGCGAGCTAATGCTATAAACTTTCTAGGTTAAATGTATAAACCTCTGTTTTTTAATGTCTTGTTGACATGCAACGTCATTAGGGTGACGTAAATTGTCACTTTTTTACAGCATATACCGTAATGTTTGCTACTAATACGAAGAATTCGGTTTAGCGGTGTAACTGCATTAGCATCGACTCGCATCAATACGGCATAAGTGAGACTAAAGAATTAGCCAGAACTAAACCCGCTATTACCAAAATGGTATCCTTTGATATTGCACCCCCTCTATAGAAAACATCAACTAAAGACAATGAATAATAAAGACTCTTTGGACGCAAATGTAACAACCTACGGAGTAAACGATAATTCCTATAAAGCGGCAGGCGAGCTTAGTGGTATCACAAAGCTGGTCGACGACTTCTATGATCATATGACGGTGGAACCCACGGCTACGAGAATTCTAGCTATGCATCCTTCAGATTTGTCTATCTCACGTAAGAAGCTAAGTTATTTTTTAAGTGGTTGGCTGGGCGGACCCAAGCTATATCAGCAGAACTGGGGTGGAATAAGCATCCCAGGAGTGCACAATCATTTAGCAATCGATGAAGAGGAGCGCGATGCCTGGATGCTTTGCATGAATCTAGCCGTAAACTCGCAACCTTTTGCTGATTCATTCAAAAAATATCTTTTAGAGCAGCTGTTCGTGCCTGCGGATCGGGTTCGACAAGTTAGTCAGCAAAGGCGAACCCCCCTTTAACAAGAATAAAAGGGGGTCAAAAGAAAGAAATAACAAGTAAAAAGCATAGACTTTTACCACATAAAATAATATCCCAGGCCACAAATGACGCAGAATATTGCAAGCGCTAGCCATGGCGAACGCATTTCTGGTGCTTCAACTGTCTCTTCAGCCTGCTTGTTTCCGGTCAACATTGAGCCGATCAAATTCTTACCCCGAATTTGGTAGACGATAGAAGCCAGCACATGAATTCCAATCAGAACCCACAAGTAATCTATATTCTGATGGTGCAGCCCATTCAGCCAATCAGCTAAATCTGCATCTACCGATAAAAAGAACGGTCCTGAGTAAAAAATATCATCATCTGCAAATAGACCAGTAACGGCTTGGGTTAAAAGCACTAACATTAAAGCCAGAATCATCCAACCACCTGCAGGGTTATGCCCTTCGGTACGGCTACTATCCCTACCAAACAAATACCGTATACCGCTAATCGGAGAGCGAATAAAATCGGTGAACCGTGCTGTTATACTTCCCACAAAACCCCATACTATTCGAAAAACCAGCATGCAAAGAATCAATCTACCGATAATCATATGATATTCCATTAGATCGAAGTCACCGGAGCTATACCACATGAAAGCAACGCCTATGAGTAGTGCCCAATGAAATAGGCGGGTAGGAATATCCCAAACTTTTATTTTTTTCATAATATTTTGCTCTTATTAAATAAACCAGATTGATTACACATTAGCGGGAATTAGACCGTTAATCTCAAGCCTTCTGCTGGATATGTTTCACCATTAGCTGGAGCCTGTCAACGCCCTGCCAATGATTGATGTCCAGGCTATATACCAACCTCACCTCACCATTTGGCAATTCCTCATGATCATTCAGATACCCAAATGCTATTGCATCGATCACTTGGCTACCCGTAAGTACACGGAGCTTAAGTTTGGCATGTATCTCGCCGACTATCCGAACCTCCTCTACATGGAAACTCCCATCAAATAAAGGCTCTTCAAACCGTTGCCCCCAGGGACCGGCTTTTCGAATTTCTTTCGCCGTGGATAACGAAAGTAAATCGCCATCTAAAGGCCCATCTGTCAAAAGTTCTTGTTTGAACTCAAGCGGCGCGTTGTTAGCGTGTTGATACCAGTCCGAAACAG
>DNHK01000425.1 GCA_003485905.1 Gammaproteobacteria bacterium
GGCTAGATAGGTTTCGAGCAAGCGTTCAAATTTTAATAATGGCTTGTCGTAATAAACAACGCCGTCAAGTTCGAGAAGCTCGAAACCGGATTGCTCGAGGCAATACTCTACGGCGCGGGTAGGGAAGCCGGCATCATGCTTTTTACGCGTAAACCGTTCTTCTTGCGCGGCGGCAATTACCTTTCCACTATCAATGATCGCTGCAGAACTGTCGTGGTAATGCGCAGAGATTCCGAGTAATTTCAAATTATTATACTATTTAGGTTTTATAGGAATTCGGTTGGGCGCAATTCTACCCAAATTTACAGAGGGATGCTGAATAGAATACGAGTATTGGCGAATGCAGTATGGGGTCTCAGTTAGTTCCGTGACACCCCCGTATTATGAGTCATAAAAAGCAATAAGTGCTTTGAGCATATACTCACAATCTGTCACGCCTGCTGTTTCTCGAATTGAATGCATCGCAAATTGCGGGACGCCAACATCAACCGTTGGCACGCCAAGTTCTGTTGCAGTAATAGGGCCAATGGTGCTGCCGCAGCTCATATCAGATCGTGTAACAAAAGTCTGTACCGGAACCTCAGCTTTTGAGCATGCTGACTTAAAAGCAGCACTTGTTTCGCTGTTGGTCGCGTACCGCTGATTAGCGTTAACTTTTATTACTGGCCCCCCATTCAGTTTTGGACCATGCTTGTCATCGTGCTTGTCGGCGTAGTTCGGGTGGAGCGCGTGAGCGTTATCAGCGGACACTAGAATTGAGTTTTGCAGAACTTGGTCGCTATTGTTTTGATCCCCTGCAAGACTTCGCAAGATACTGGCGAGAAACGGGCCAGCAGCACCGCTAGTGGAGGCGCTGCCAACCTCTTCATGATCGGTGCAGACCAATAGAGCTGGACTAGTATTTGGGCTGGCGGTAAGAGCGGTGCAGCCAAGGTAGCAACTTAATAGATTATCTAGTCGAGCGCTTACAATAAACTCTTGATTCAGACCAAGTATGCTTGCCCCTTGATGATCATAAAACGACAATTCAAAGTCAGTGATTTTGGCCAACTTGGTTTTACTATATTGAAGCAGTACCTCTGCTACGGTATTTTGGGAATCGTTGCTTGAAATGAGCACCGGTAAATGCTCTTGAGGGTTAACTGAATTATTCTTGTTCGCATCACGATTTAAATGGATGGCAAGACTTGGAATTATTCCAAGTGATTGACGAACGTTCATTAATTCGCTCGCGATATTGCCATTTTTGTCGATACCGCTGACCCTACCAGCGAGCGCTAAATCGCGATCAAACCATGAGTGTTGAAGTACGCCTCCATATACTTCAACTCCACATTGCAGATAACCATTTTTCTTAACAATGGCATTTGGCTTCAACTTTAAACAGGGGCTGTCCGTATGGGCCCCAACCATTTTAAAGCCTTGGGAATTTGCAGTCTCAGCTCCTTGCCACGCAATCAGTGAAGAATCGTTGCGGGTTTCGTAATATTGGCCATTATCAAGCTCCCCTTCCCAACGTGTAAAACCTGCAGATTCGAGCTGAGCTACCAGATTGTTGGTAGCGTGAAATGGGGTTGGCGAGTCGTCCAAAAAAAGAAGTAGATCGTTTATCACTTTATTATGCCGTTAGTAATGCAAGCACGGATTGTGTCCTGTGCATTGCTTATAGTCAAAATCAGAGCAATCGTACGACGAAAACGATAGGATACGGGCTGCAAGATAAACCTTCAGTTTTAATTAATGATTCGAATAATACTTGCCTTGCTCGTAATTTCGGGCGTTTGGTATGTGATGTGGAAGTACCGTCGTTTACCCTTGGAGACACGCAAAAAGACGTTTCTCCAAATATGTTTGGTTTCGCTGGCGGTAGTGCTTGTGATTTTAGTTGCTTCGGGCCGAGCGCACTGGATATTTGCCGTGCTAGGTGGGGTGGTAGCATTCGCGAGCCGCTTACTTCCATATTTACGTCACCTGCCAATGTTAGCGAAGGTGTTGGCCGCATTTGGGATTGTTATTCCGGGTATGGCTGAAGCGGCCAGTACAGGTGCTATTGATACTAGCAACATGAGCCGTGAAGATGCGGCTGCTATTTTGGGTTTAGATGTGTCAGCCGATGAACAACAAATTTTAAGTGCACATAAGAGTTTAATGAATAAGATTCACCCCGATAAAGGTGGCTCGGATGCTCTGGCCGCGCAAATAAATGCTGCACGTGATGTGATGTTGAAAAAATAGAATAGCCGAACGTATTTTGGAGAACCGAATGGACCAAGCAAAGCAAGATAAGATTCAAGCCGCCGTGTTTCGTCGACTTGTTAAACACCTAAAGAGTAATACTGATGTGCAGAATCTTGATCTAATGATTACGGCTGATTTTTGCCGAAATTGTTTGTCAAAATGGTATGCCAGTGCTGCTGATGAAGAGGGCGAGCAGGTGTCTTATGAAGAGGCCAGAGAACTGGTGTATGGCATGCCCTATGTTGATTGGAAATCGAAATATCAAAAACCGGCGACCCCTGAGCAAGAGGCTATTTTTGAGGCTCGGCGTGGACGAAAACTGACCAAATAGTTTATTAAAGCTAACTTTTTATTTTGCAAGACGAACAATTATTACGCTACAGCAGACAAATATTTCTGCCGGAAGTTGACGTGGGTGGGCAGCAGGTGCTGCTTAATTCACGAATTTTAGTGCTAGGTCTAGGTGGTCTTGGTTCTCCTGTTGCTATGTATCTTGCAAGTAGTGGTGTGGGCACAATTACATTGGCGGATTTTGACGACGTTGATTTGAGTAATCTACAGCGTCAAATTATGCATGGAACCAGTGACGTCGGATCACCTAAAACGGTCTCTGCTGCTAAAAGACTTCGAGAAATGAACCCTGAAATCGAGCTGATCGAACTATCAGAGAAACTGAATGAGCAATCGTTGCGGGCACAAGTAAAATTGGCAAATGTAGTGTTGGACTGCACGGACAATTTTACTAGTCGCTTTTTGATTAACAGCGTGTGCTTGGAGCAAAAAACGCCGTTAGTCAGTGGTGCAGCAGTTGGTTTTAGTGGGCAATTAGCCGTTTTCGACTTTTTTAAATTTTCTGCACCTTGTTATCAATGCCTTTACCCAGCCGAAGGACCCGACGCGGATCACTGTTCAGATACTGGAGTGGTTGGTCCTTTAGTGGGGGTGATTGGATCATTGCAAGCACTCGAGGCGTTAAAAATCATATTGGATATTGGGCAATCGTTTGCAGCTAAACTTTTGCTATTTGACGCTTTGGATGGGCGTTGGCATAACGTTAGTATTCCAGCCGATCCGGATTGCCCAGTATGCGGTTAAAAGGCTTGATTTATAGGGGTTTTGATCATTGTGGTTGTTGTATGAAATAAACCAAATTCTAGCTGGACAAATAAATGATAATCGTTATCATTAAGATTCAAAAATATACATTAGTTTCAAATATGGCCGCGCAAATTCAAAGTCACGATGATGTAACACTTACTGCCCCTAGCAAGACTATGTGGGATATGGGTCGAGGTGAGCACGCGACAGTTGCTGCCCTGGTCGAGATGTCTGAGGGCTACGAGCTGCGTTTGAGAGAGATCGGTATATTTGTTGGCGCTCCGGTGCTTTGCGTTAATCAACCCCCTATGCAAGCGCCTAAAGTATTTCAAATTTGTGATGGCGTGTTCTCATTGGATCGAGATTTAGCGGACAAAGTTGTTCTTAACTAGTCTTTTGTCTGCTGTCTGGTTAGCATTATCTTCAATAGTAATATTTAGTCCGTAGTTCGGGCTTTTTTTATGTCTAGCATATTAGTAATAGGAAAACCTAATTCCGGCAAAAGCCTGTTATTTAACCGTCTGACGGGTGTAAATCAAAAGGTTGCAAACTTCCCCGGGGTCACGGTTGAGATTAAAAGTGCCACCTTTCGGCGGCATAGGTTGATTGACTTGCCAGGGACCTATTCATTGCAGGCAATTACACCGGATGAGCGAATTGCTGTAGAAAAGTTTCACGAGACCGTTGCCAGCAATGAGGTAAAGGGTGTGTTATGTATGCTGGATTCTACACGCCTGGAGCGTAGTCTGGTATTTGGTTTGCAGGCACAGCGTGTTTGTCAGGAAGCAGGCGTACCTATTATGTTTGCTTTAAATATGATGGACGACCTATCTCGGGTTGGCGAGACCGTTGATGTTGAAGGTTTACAGCAGGCACTTAACGCTGAGACGCGGGCTATTTCGACTAAAAAGAAGCAGGGCCTTGAAGAACTGGCGGATGATTTAGACGACATGATCCGCAATCCGGATCGGTTTATTCGCGAACCTGGTGCCGGGGATGGCAGTGATTATTTGGAGCGATCGCACGACCTACACAAACGTTTTGGTCCTGATGTCGGGGCAATTCTGGCTTTGCAGCAAAAGCTAGATAGTTTTTTTCTTTCTGGAACCTTTGGTGGTTTGGCTTTTGTCCTGGTTATGCTGTTGTTGTTTCAGTCGATTTTTACTTGGGCGACACCTTTAATGGATGGAGTCGAGGGGGCTATTGGCTGGATGGCTACTCAAGTGTCGCTAGCAATGAACGATGGCATGGCCAAAGATTTTATAGTTGATGCGCTATTTGGGGGCGTGGGTTCGTTTTTGGTGTTCGTGCCGCAAATAATGGTTTTAACTTTTATTATCGGGCTTTTAGAGGATTCCGGGTATTTAGCTCGGGCGTCTATTTTATGCCACCGAACGTTGAGCAAGGCCGGTTTAAGCGGTATGAGTTTTGTACCTTATTTATCTG
>DNHK01000071.1 GCA_003485905.1 Gammaproteobacteria bacterium
CGCCTGAGTGGCAGAGCTCGATATAGCTGATGGCCTTGGACCAAAGATCATCAGTGCCGTTATCACTACTAACGACGGCATCCGCGACACCAGAGTCTAGTGCAGTAGCAGCTTTCTGATGCTTGCCTGAGCAAATCCAATCGACCGCTGCTTCCAGACCCGCAATGCGCGACAGGCGTACTGTGCCGCCCCAACCAGGAATAATACCAAGTTGAGTTTCAGGTAAACCAATACGAGCCTGCTCAGACAAGATTCTAAAATCGCATGCAAGCGCCAACTCGAGGCCTCCGCCTAAAGCAAAGCCGTTAATGGCTGCGACGGTTGGGAATGGCAAATCTTCCAGCAAATTGAAGCTTTCTAGTTGATACCGTGCAAACTCTACAATTTTATCTTCACCTTGAGAAAATGCAGCTCCAAACTCAGTTATGTCCGCTCCAACTATGAATGTACTTTTGCCACTCGTTAATACCACGCCACGCAATTCTTTTGTGGCGGCAAGCCAAAGCAAAGCCTCACGAAATTTCAGAACAGTCGAGTGATCGAATTTATTAACTGAACCACTTTTGGCATTGAATTTTAGCTCTGCGATATTATCTGCTTTTACATCGACTGATATGTTGATGCCGAACGTCTGTTCATTGGTTGGTTGTGTCATGTGTTTATCTCTTTAGAGCCTTGCTTATATCGATTTCGCAGCACTGGATATGATGCTAATTTTTCTTTTCAATGAACGTTGATCTTTTTGTTAATGCTTTTGAGCTAGTTTACGCCCATGCCTTCGGTTGCATCCAAAATAACAGTTTCAACTTCACCAGACCCATCTCGGCGATGCGCTGCTGCTGATTGATATTCATCGGATTCAAAACAGGCGACAGCGTCTTCGAATGTAGGAAATTCTACAACGACGAACCGCTGGAAGTAGTCTGGACCTTCCATCACTTTAAATTTGCCACCCCTCGAAAAGGCTTTACCACCAAATTTCGTTAAAATATCACCGACTAGGGCGGTGTATTTCGAATAATTTTCTGGGGTATTTATTTTTGAACGCGCCACCCAATATGCAGCCATAGATAAAATCTCCGGATAAGTTAATCGCGATGTGTTTTAACGCTTGGCTTTAGGTAGTCACTTTTCAGTACAATCTAGCCTGAGATAACAGTGTGCAAATCTTCTCTTTAGGGTGATCGCGATATAGACGGTTAAGTATCTATATCGCGATTTCAGAATTGGTTGGTTTGGTAAATTGCAATTTACTTCCGTCGAAAGTGATAGTCGAACGGTTGATCCGCTCGTGAGGCGTTGATCCAAATTGTCAGCATGCCTTCCAATACGTGTGAGGACCGAAGTGGGCCTACATCCACAGCCTCCAGACCCATACCCTCGACCAGCATCGCGACAGTGGCTTTTGCCTCGAGGCTATCCCCAGCTAACGGGATGGTTACGGGACCGCCCGGGTCGATCATGGTTCGATAGTTTAGAGTATTAAAGGCCTTAACGACCTGAGCGTTCGGCGCGGCCGCTTGAATCAGTTCTGCATTGGAGGTCTCGGCTGTATGATTCATAAAGCCATCTTCTCCCGGAGCCACTCGATTTGTTGGATCGATGATGATTTTTCCGGAGAGATCGCCCAAGCCGCTTACTAATTCTTCGGCCACACCTCCAGGCACGGCTATGACGACTATGTCTACATTCGCCGCTGCGCTCATCATACTTGTTGCCGATGCATCACCGGAAGTACTCGCTACCAATTCCTGTACTTCAGCTCGGTCTGGATCACGTGATCCATACACAATGGTATGACCTTGGGCAGCGAACTCAGGCCCGAGTGCACCACCCACGTTGCCGGTTCCGATAATGGCAATAGTATCCGCCGATAGCGGGCCTGCTACCACCAGCCCTATCATTATGCTGAATAGCATTAGCGCGCGTCTATATGTGCTGGTAATCATATTCTGGTCTCCAAAATTTGTGTTTTGTAAACGGGGAGGTGCTAGGTCGCGCTCCTCGCATTGAGTAAATAGATTAGTGAAACACCCTCTAATAGTGGCTAATCTACTATGAAAAGTAGAATAACAGCAATAGACCACCGAGATTGTGCTGCACCAAGGTATC
Organism: Gammaproteobacteria bacterium; assembly: GCA_003485905.1. GTDB lineage: Bacteria > Pseudomonadota > Gammaproteobacteria > Arenicellales > Arenicellaceae > UBA10349. Next base: position 2,113 of record DNHK01000071.1, read on the forward strand.
AAAAAAACCCCGCTTTAAATTAGCGGGGTTCTTGTTCCAAGATTAAATCCGTTTACACTTGACCTACTGGGCGTATACCTCAGATACCTCGCAATCGTAGCTACCGAGTTGTTGCCCCGGCGTCCATATCCAAAGTAGCTCTTTTTCATATGGCTCCGTCAATGCCCAGGGATCAGTAATGGTAGTGAAGTACCGTAAAGTTCCTGCCTTATCATCAACGATAAAACGCTCGTGAACTGTAAGGTCAGGCCCTGAAGAGATTCCTACTCGATTGAAATAGGGGTAGTTAATATTTGCTGTATCGACTACTAGCGTATTTTCGTCTTCCCAGTGACCGACAGAATAGCCCATGATGGACTCTTCAACGCTAGGATCGGGCGCTGCATCCAAATGAATAACGCGTGTCACATCGAATTCATGCGCATGCATCACAATAGTATTTTCATCCTGCTTCACAAATTCAATAGGGTAGGGGTTGCCCATTGTAAGCGGCATGCCCGGAGGTATGCATTCCAATTGTGGGTTCTCGGTATATTCGTTCCAGGTGGCAAATTTTTCTAACGCTGCTTCCGTAAGAGGGAAAGCATCCGGGTCTGCAAAGAACCACGAACCAGGCTCGAGCCGTCCCCATGACCAAACTCGGAATAGGCCGTCTGCAGTGGCCTCTGCCTCCGCTATTTGCTCGGCGGTCGGCGCGGCAGCGGTTAAGGCTACTT
>DNHK01000012.1 GCA_003485905.1 Gammaproteobacteria bacterium
TACGGCTACTACGGCTACTACGGCAACAACGGCTACAACCACGACTGGTTCAACTGGTACCTGAGGCTAGCGCAAGTTGGAAAAAGGCAGTGTTAAGCTGCCTTTTTTTTATCTGGTCGTTATTGCTTAAACAAAATTTTCCGATAACTTCGGCATTCCTAAGTTGATTGTTTATAAGACATGCTATCTTCGCTGCTATTGAGACCGGCCCAGCTCCTTTTGGTCACAGGTTTGTTATTCGTGCACGCCGTGGCAAGCGCGACGGACTTCGGAACAACAGGACTGGTAACGGTACCAACGGCTAGAATGCAAGCTGACGGTACGGTGACTGCGACGATTGCTCGCAATGAAGTCTTAGATATTTTTAACCTTACATTTCAGGCTGCGCCTTTCATCGAAGGAACGTTTCGGTACTCGATTTCGGATCCCCGCGATAAGGTGTTTTCAGGAAAAGAGTACGAGGATAGAAGCTACGAGGTTAAGCTAAGAGTACTAGAAGAAGGTGATTTGCGACCTGCTTTCGCGATTGGGATTAGGGATATTTTTGGGACTGGTATCCTGGCGGGTGAATATCTGGTTGCGTCTAAAACCTTAGCAGTCTTGGATCTGACAGTAGGCCTTGGGTGGGGCCGTTATGCAGGTAAATCCAGTTTTTCAAATCCACTAACGGTCCTGGACAACGGCTTCTCGACAAGGCCTACTGGGGATTATGGGTTGTTAGGAGGCACGATAAGGGGTGAGACTTTCTTCCGCGGCGAGGCCGCTCTTTTTGGAGGGATTAGATATCGCATTCCTAATAGTTCGTTCCATTTGCTTGCTGAGTATTCGTCAGATGTGTACGAGCGCGAACAACTGATCGGCGTTTTAAGGCAACCATCGCCATTCAGCATCGGAGTGACATGGGATGGCTTAAAAGGCATGTCGTTTGGGGCTTCCTATCAGCGAGGTCAGTTTCTTGGGCTGACTTTGAAGACTGCGGCGAGTTTCAAACCTAGACAAAAACGGATATACGAACAGTTTGATAGTGTGGCGGATGACTTAGGCCAAGATCAGGCACCCAGTTTTTTGGATCTAGATAGCTGGTATGATCGTTTGCTATTTGATGCAGAGAGATCGGGGCTTCGGCTGCATTCCGCTCACTTTAGCCCTGGGGACGATCAAGTAAACTTTGCCGTCTCAAATACTAGTTATGCGCTTTGGGCGGATGCCTTAAATCAATTTTTTACTTTATCAGAGATTCATTTACCTAAAAATTTCCGTCGAATTGGCGTTGCTGTTCTTGATGATAATTTGGAAGGCCCGCTGGTAAGTTATAATCGATTGGTATCTAAGTCTGGTGGAATTCTGGATCCGATTGAGCAAGCTCTTGACCGTAAGAGCCTTAGTAACTTAGTCAGTGTGCTCCCTAATAGGAAGTTAGGAAGGCCTAATCATGAAACGGATTTTGGATACCCAAAGCTCGCAATAGGAGCTGACTTGGCATTAAGGTTGCAGGTGATGGACCCTGATGCGCCTTTGAAACATCAGCTTTACTTGAAGAACACGGGTAGAGTGGCTTTATCAGATAGTTTAAATATTTGGTCGGTTGCGACAATTGACATATCGAATGATTTCGACACAAGGCGACCATCAGATTCCGTGCTTCCCAGGGTGAGGAGTGAGATTAATCAATACCTTACGCAAGGGGAAAATGGTATTGATTCGCTGTTTGGAGAATACAAGGAATCACTATCGTCGAGTTTGCACGCTCGCTTTTATGTAGGGCTGTTGGAAGAAATGTTCGGAGGGGTTGGTGGTGAGGTTTTATACGAACCCTTCGCCACTCGGTGGGCGGTGGGCGCAAATTTGAACTGGGTGCAGCAAAGAGCCTTTGATCGACGTTTTCGATTTCAAAACTACAATGTGGTAACTGGACATTTGTCTCTTTTTTATGCCTCAGATTGGCATAACTTTGATTTCGGGCTGCATGTCGGTCGCTATTTGGCAGGCGATAGGGGTTTTACGTTTGAAGCAAAGCGCACTTTTGATAATGGTTTCGCGTTGGGGGCTTATTTTACGAGAACCAATGTGTCAGCAGAAGATTTCGGAGAAGGGAGTTACGATAAAGGCATAGCCATAACCATTCCCTATAGTTTAATGCTTGGAAAGAATACTCGAGGGAAGTACAGCACTGTCCTGCGAACAATCGAGCGGGATGGTGGTCGACGGCTGGAAGGGACTGTCGGTCTGCTCTGGTGGAATCGACGCTCCGTGAGGTTCGACGCGTTACGCGATAATCGTGATAGGATTTTGCCGTGAGGGGCCATAACCGATCTAGTGTGGTATCGCGGCTTGCTAGTTTAGCATGTGTGGTGCTTGCATTATTATCAGGAGGGTGCAGTTTTCAATCAAATCAAATAACATTCGTAAAAAGCCTTTTCGAGCCTCCCTCCGCTAATGTCAGTTATTGGTTGCTGGTTACGGGGGATAATCGGATCAAATTGGTCCCACTCGCAGATAGTTCCTCGACGGTATTTACAGATGGAGAGGGTATTTTTTTCAGATTCGATGGCTGGCATTTTACAGAAATACGTGTTCAGCGAGAAGCTTACGGTTTTAATGATGTTCAGGTTAACGCAAGCTTTAAGTACGACGACCGTGGCAGGTTTGAATCTGAAGTCCAACAGGTCAATGAGCATGGGGCGCAATCGCTTGGATCCAAATGGACTCAGGAATTTATGGTTGCTTGCACTAAATGGCTTCGTGAGATGACCGAATCGGGCGAGTTGCTCACTCAGAACTGCCAGTTCCTGACGGGCAAGCAATTCAGTAATAGAATTATCTTAGATAAGACTGGTAACATTGTTTTTCTCGAGTCGGTTTTGGGACCCTCGGGCGAGCGTTTTTCTTTGACGTTTAATGGCTGACTCTGCCGCGGTCATCCCTTGGTGGTAAGTTCTGAAGTTTCTGATGATTTAATGCTTTATGGAGCAAGTCTAAGCGGTTGCGAGTTGTTTTAATAGGATCGTTGTTGGCAGGCCAAGAAAGCTTTTCATAGTAGGGTAGGACCCGAATAGGAATTAAAATGTTATGAACGGAATATTCTTCTCCAAGTTTAGGCTCCGGCTTAGTCTTCAATCGATTGTATTGGTGTCAATTTTGATGGTCACTGGGGCTATTCCCTTTAATTTCTCTCTTGCCGCAAGCTTTTCGCCGTCAAGCGTCTCGCCTGCGATGATTAACCAGGTGAAGCGTTTGTCTCCAGCAGAACAACGCGCGTTAGCACAGCAGTTCGGAATAGATTTACCTGGGACCTTTGGGAAAATGGGCTCTGCTCAGAGATCGGAGCCTGACCCTGTCGAACCATTGGAGCAGAGAGAGAAGTCTCCAGTGATAAAAAGTTCGTCTGTAGAACAAGACATTAATAAGCCCTCAGATGCTAAGTCCGAGAATAAGAGTTTGCCAAGATTTGGTGCACAACTTTACGAAAAAAAATCAGGAGCATACGCTCCGGTTGATGAGGGTCTAGCTCCTGATGGTTATTTATTAGGTCCGGGGGATGAGTTATATGTTCAAGTCTTGGGTAAAGACCCGATTGAAACTTTTGTTGAGTTGGACCGTTCAGGACAGATAACCCTCCCGAGGATAGGTGCTATCTCCTTAGCTGGATTAAGCCTTAAAAATGCGAAAGGAGTTATAGCGCAAAAAGTTGAAGCTCGTTTGATGGGAAGTCAGGTTGTAACGTCTTTGGGACGCCTTCGCCAAATAAGTATTTTCTTAGCAGGTGAAGTAAATGCGCCAGGAAATTATAACGTATCAGCGTTAACTACTATCTCTCAGGCGCTTTATCTGACCCAAGGAATCACTGATATTGGGTCTTTCAGAGAAGTCCAGGTTCGTCGTGGTTCGGATGTTGTGGCTCGATTTGATTTGTATGACCTTCTGTTGAACAGTGACCGCGAAAACGATGTTACTCTGCGTTCAGGAGATACGGTTTTTGTTCCAGTTTCCAAAGGTATCGTAACTATTGAAGGCGCTGTTCAAAGGCCCGCTCGCTACGACTTGAAATCGAATGAAACTTTTGCTGATATGATTGAGATTGCGGGTGGTTTTTCGGCTTCTGCATTTGAAGAGTTGTCTACCATCAGGCGCTTTGACAGCTCTAAGGGCACGTCTCGCATTTTAACGGTATACGATCCGCAATCCACCTTGGTTTTACAAGATGGAGACGTTGTGACGATAAGCCAAGGCGCGGCTCTGGTCGCCAACGCCGTTGAGTTGACAGGCGCTGTTGTAAGGCCGGGGCTTTATGAGTTTTTCGATGGAGCAAGAGTGACAGACTACTTAGCATCCGTTGACAGAGACATCTCTGAAGGCGCTGATTTAGATGTTGGCTTAATCGTTCGCAGGGTAAATAATCGGCATGAAATCGAGTTGCTGGCTTTTGATCTTGTAAAAGCGATGGCGTTGCCGGGATCTGAGGCGGATCCGTTACTTCAAGGCTTTGACCAGGTAATAGTACTTCCAAGTCCGAGCGTGGATGCAAAGACGAACTCAAATACGAATCAAAACGCTATAGATGTTAACTTGATTTCAAGTCTGAAAATCAAGGACGCTGTTGTTGTAGAGGGAGCGCTTTCCGGCGGTGAAACACAGGATCAAGATTCCGAGTCAAGCGTCTTATCAATCGCCCAGCCCACGCCGCGCTTTAAAGTAATTCAACCTATAGTTGAGAAGTTCATCGATCAAGGAGGAAGCGGTAAGCCGGTCAATCTCGTAAATGTGCAAGGAGCGGTCAAACAACCGGGACTTTATCCCTTAATCAAGGGAGGTAACATCAACTTCATGATCCAGTTGGCGGGAGGTTATATGGATGGCGCGTTACTTGACCAGTTCGAAGTTAGGAGAATTCGAATTGGAAGCGGTGGCGCTAAATCTGAGACCTTCATCATAAGGGAGAAGGAGGTTAATTCTAGGCCGCTTCAAGCTAGAGACGTTGTTCGGGTTAATTTTCAAGCAGATTGGAATCCTAACGAGTTTGTGTTGGTGGAGGGAGAGGTGCGTTTTCCCGGTTCTTATGCACTCCGCGACGGTGAAACAATTGGAACGGTTATTGAAAGAGCAGGTGGATTTTCAAATGAGGCCTTTCCTGAAGCTATTCGCTTTACCTCGCAAGTGACGAAGGAATTACAGCAAGCTAGTGCTCGAAAACTTATAGAGCGCTTTCAGAGAGAACAAGTTAGTCGGAGAAGTGTTGGAGATGAGAATCAAGCAACAAACGCTGCTGTAAATGATGAGTACACGTCGAGTGTTCTGTCCTCCTTTCAAGGTCGATTGGTTGTAGATATACCTAAAATTCTTTCGGGAGATTCTTCGGCGGATGTTCTTCTGCGTAATGGCGATAAGCTTTATATTCCGAAGATGGTTGAATCGGTGACGGTCGCAGGTGAGGTCTATGAGCCTGGTAGTTTTCGATTCGAACGTGGGCTAAGATATCAAGACTATATACAAATGGCCGCAGGCACTACTGATAGATCGAGAAATCGTGATATTTATATGATTAAACCTAATGGCGCGGTTGTATCACTCGCTCGTAAAAAACTCAGTTTTTTAAAATTCGATCGTTCTTTTGTTGAGATTGCACCTGGTACCGTGATAGTAGTGCCTACTAATTATGACTATGAGAAGCCTATGACGCGAATTCGAGGTATTACCTCTGTGGTATTCGAATCGATTACTTCAATCGCTGCATTTTACTCGATCACAAAAGATTAGTAGGAAGTTGTCTATGAGTAACTTCCAAGGTGATGTTTATCCAGGTGCTGGGTTTGAGGAAAGTGATAACGATTTAAAAAGGCTGGTTACTGTCCTTTGGCGGGGAAAAGGATTGATATTGTTCATTACGACTTTGATATCTGTCGCAGCTGTAGTTGTCGCGTTACAAATACCAGATATTTATGAATCTAAAGCGCTGCTGGCTCCAAAAGAAGATGATAAAACTGGGGGGTTAGGAAATATCGCGCAACGGTATGGCGGCGGGCTAGCTAGTTTAGCCGGATTAAGTGGCCTTGATTTGGGCGGATCAAAAATCTCTAAGGATCTAGTTGCTAAGGAAAAAATTCAATCACTAGATTTTTATACAAGGCATCTGTACGAGAGTACTCTCGCAAACCTAATGGCCGTAAGTTATTGGGATCCGGTCTCTCAGGAAGTTATATACGATCCCGATTTGTATAATGCAAAAGACGCCGTCTGGGTTAGAGAGGTTGACTATCCGCTAAAGATAAAACCATCGGCTCAGGAGGCACATGAGCACTTTTTAGAACTCCTTACGCTTGAAGAAGATGCCGCGACGGGATTGCTTATTCTTAAGGTTAAGCACGAATCACCCATTGTTGCGAAGGATATGATTGTAGCGATATTAAATGCCGTAAGTGAGGATCTAAGAAGCAGGGATATTGAAGAGGCTCAAGAATCAATCGAGTTCTTAGAGCTCCAAACGACATTGACTTCCTTGGTCTCTTTAGACGATATATTTTCTCAACTGATTGAAGAGCAAATGAAAACCATCATGCTTGCAAATGTGTCAAAAGATTATGTTTTTGATGTTATAGACCCGCCGGTTGTTCCTGAAAGAAAGGTCGAGCCAAGCAGAGCGCTGATCTGTATTCTTGCGTCGATCTTAGGTGGAATGATTGGCATTTTGATCGTTTTGATCAGGCATTATGGCCTGCGTATTCCAATCAAAAGCTAGTTCAACTAGGGTCATATTTGGTGCGGGTGATGTGGTTGTCTCCGCTAGGTGAGCCCGACACGTTGGCAGCCGACCGTCTTAATGTGCAAGCAAATACTTTCGTTTACGTCTTTGCGCTCCTCTCAAGGGCTTGGCTTGGTGGGGTAAAGAGTTACTTTGATGAGATTTAAATATGCCAAATGCAAGCTAAGTATTTACATAATAACTATGAAAATGGTCTTCTAACATTATGCTGGGAAAAGAGATGAAGCTTTCTGATATTAAACTAGGGGTTATAGGACTTGGCTATGTGGGATTACCTCTAGCTGTAGAGTTTGCTAAACATAGGAGGGTTGTTGGGTTTGATGTCAGCGAAAAGAGAATAGGTGAACTAGTTAACGGCATTGATGTGACGCTCGAAGTCGCTAGTCAGGATTTGTTGGAAGCGACGCAGCTACTTTTTTCAAGCGCTGTTGAAGATCTGAAGGATTGCAATGTATATATTGTGACTGTCCCGACGCCAATTGATGAGAACAATGCTCCGGATCTGAAGCCCTTAAAAGCGGCTTCGTCGATGCTAGCGGGTGTCTTAGAAAAAAATGACATAGTCGTATACGAGTCAACCGTATATCCAGGTGCGACAGAAGAGGTTTGTGTGCCAGTTTTGGAAAGTGGTTCGGGCCTTAGATTTAATCTAGATTTTTTTGCAGGTTATAGCCCAGAGCGGATTAACCCAGGAGATAAAGAAAACACGCTTACGATGATCAAGAAGATAACATCGGGATCAACACCGGAGATTGCAAGGTTTATCGATGAACTTTACGGTTCAATTATTCAAGCCGGAACTCATCTTGCGAGCTCTATTAAAGTCGCCGAAGCAGCCAAAGTAATTGAGAATACCCAGAGAGATCTCAATATAGCTGTGATCAACGAATTTGCAAAAATTTTCAATATTCTTGACATCGATACACAAGAAGTTTTGGATGCGGCAGGAACCAAATGGAATTTCTTGGCATTTAAACCTGGCTTAGTAGGAGGCCATTGTATTTCAGTTGACCCCTACTACCTCACGTATAAGGCATTAGAGGTTGGTTACCACCCAGAGGTTATTTTAGCGGGACGAAGGATAAACGATGGAATGGGGCAGTATACCGCGACTCAACTTGTAAAAGCTGTTAGTCGAAAAAAAATCCATATCGATGAAGCTCGAGTATTAATTCTGGGATTCACTTTTAAAGGCGATTGCCCAGACGTACGAAACACTAAAATTATTGATATAGTGGAAGAGCTCAAATCGTTTAACATGAAGGTAGATGTCTATGACCCATGGACCGATCATTCAGAAGTCAAGCGTGAATATGGGATCAGTACCATTCTCACGCTGGTTGAAAACACTTACGATGCGATCGTAATAGCGGTGGACCATAGCCAGTTCAAATCTTGGGGTGAGGGTAAAATACGGAGCCTTGGGAAGGCTAATCACGTTTTATACGACGTTAAGCATGTATTACCTAAAGGGTGTTCTGACATTCGTTTGTAAATAGGATAGACAATGAAGAAATTTGCGATTATCGGCGTGTCCGGATACATTGCGCCGAGGCACTTAACTGCGATTAGTGAGACAGGAAACCAACTTGTTGCTGCAATGGATATTAATGACTCTGTCGGGATAATGGATAGCCACTTTCCTAAAGCAGAATTTTTTACGGAGTTTGAACAGTTTGAGGAATTCCTTGAGGATCAATCCATCAAAGGAGAAATGCTAGACTATATTACAATTTGTTCTCCTAATTATTTGCATCTAGCGCATATGAAGGCGGCTTTAAAGAGGGGACTAGATGTCATATGTGAAAAACCTTTGGTTCTGAATTCAATCGACCTTGACGCGCTGACTCAGTACGAAGATCGTTTTGGCGGCAAAGTGAATTCAATTCTCCAATTACGACTTCATCCTTCGATAATCGCTTTGAGGGAAAAGGTCAGGGCAGCTAAGCCGGGAAAAGTTTTTGATGTGGATCTGACTTATATAACCTCTCGTGGTAAGTGGTATATGAAGTCGTGGAAAGGTTATGACTATAAGTCAGGAGGAGTCGCAACGAATGTGGGTGTTCACTTTTTCGACATGCTGCATTTTGTTTTTGGCAAGTTACTTCATAGCGAAGTTCATTTCAAAGATGACAGAACCTCTGCGGGTTACCTTGAATATGAAGGCGCACGCGTTCGTTGGTTTCTTTCCATCGATGCTATCCACCTACCGGAGAATGCAGTTCACGGTGAGAAATCTACCTATCGCAGCCTCATGATCGAAGGTGAAGAGTTAGAATTTTCAGACGGATTTACGAATCTACACACCGATAGTTATCGTCGCATCTTGGAAGGAAAGGGCTACGGGATTGCTGATAATCGTACAGCCATTGAAACAGTAGAGTCGCTTCGGAATCAGTTGGTTGTTAGGAACCCCAAACATGAACACGCGCTTCTTAATGTGGAAGCTGAACAATGAGCTATTATAAGCATGAGACCGCAATTGTAGACTATGGCGCCGTGATCGGAGATGAATCACGTGTATGGCACTTTGTTCATGTATCTGCCGGCGCGGTTATCGGGCGGGGAGTATCGTTAGGTCAAAACGTTTATGTTGGAAATAAAGTTTCAATAGGAGATGATTGTAAAATCCAAAATAACGTTTCCGTCTATGACAATGTTACTTTAGAAAATGGGGTCTTCTGTGGGCCAAGTATGGTATTTACTAATGTGTATAACCCAAGATCTCAAATAGATAGAAAAAGTGAGTATTCAGAAACTCTAATTAAAGAGGGCGCCTCTCTAGGAGCGAATTGCACTATTATTTGTGGCGTAACGGTTGGCAGATTCGCGTTTGTTGGGGCAGGAGCCGTCGTTAAGAAAGATGTTTCCGACTATGCATTAGTGGTCGGCGTGCCTGCAAAGCATATTGGTTGGATGAGTCGATTTGGGGCGCAGTTAAACCTGCCACTTGAAGGGGTAGGGGAAGCGACCTGTTTACACACTAATTCCCGGTATGTTTTAGAAGATGGCCGTGTCAGGGAAATTATATAGCGATGCAATTTATAGATTTAAAAGCTCAATATAAAGCCGTTAAAGATCGTATTGACAAAAGAATTAGTGACGTTCTGAGGCACGGTAAGTATATCTTAGGGCCAGAGGTGGATGAGCTTGAGCAGAAGCTTGCACATTATGTTGGTGTAAAACACTGCATCACTTGCGCAAATGGGACTGATGCTCTCAATTTGTCATTGATTGCTTTGGGGATTACAAAAGGAGATGGTGTTCTTTGCCCTACGTTCACTTTCTTTGCCACGGGGGAAAGTGTGGCAATGCAAGGGGCTGAACCAATTTTCGTTGATTCAGATGCTTCTACTTACAATATGTGCCCTGTAGATCTGGAAAAGAAAATTTTACAGTCTTTGAGAGAAGGAGCTTGCAACTTAAAAGCGATAATTTCGGTGGACCTTTTTGGTTTGCCCGCGAATTATCCAGAAATTAAGAAAATTGCCAACAGATATAATCTGCATTTGATTGAAGATGCTGCCCAAGGATTTGGTGGAAGCATAAATGGAAAAATGGCGTGTTCATTTGCAGACATAGCAACCACAAGTTTTTTCCCAGCAAAGCCATTAGGCTGCTATGGTGACGGCGGTGCTATATTTACCAATAATGATGATGTGGCGAAGTTGCTGATCTCCTTAAGGTTTCACGGTAAGGGCGATAACAAGTATGATAACGTGCGGATCGGTACAAACAGTCGATTAGATACTATTCAAGCTGCTGTTTTGTTAGAAAAATTAGAAATTTTTGAGCTCGAAGTGCTTACCAAAAATCTCCTTGCCGATAAATATATGCAGAGGTTTGGCGATGTTTTTAATCTTCCTATCATCCCTCAGGGTTTTCGAAGTTCATGGGCGCAATTCACGGTAACCACGGACAATAGAGAGTCTGTTGTTAAACAGTTTGACAACAATTCTATTCCCACAATGATTTATTATCCTAAATGTCTCCACCAGCAAACTGCTTTTAAAGCTCTTAATATAAATGATGACGATCTTCCGGTTGCGAGCACTTTAGCAAAGACGGTATTGAGCTTGCCAATGCATGCTTATTTAGATGCGGATGCGGTCAGTCTTTAGAAATTATAGGAGGTCTGCTTAGTCATGATTCGCTCTTTTCGAAGTAAACACCATAGGATAGATAATTCCTTTTCACTTACTCCAATTGTAGCGAGCACTTATTGGCCAGCGAAGCCCTGACGGTATGATTTCCTTGTCGATATTTAGTACGACAACTATCGATGTAACTGCTCGGATAGAAAGTTTTAAACTAACCCAGAATTTGAAAGAGCTATCCATAGGGCTCTACCGTTCTGCTTCTTTCTTATAGCTCTTTACTTCGTGATTGTACTGTTGTTTTAGTTGCTTCTCGTATATTTGGTAATGGCGCCGATCAGGAAACGGTCATGCTGTTGATAGCCTTGTTCGCAATTCAGCGGCTCAGGCCAGGCTTGAGTGCAAAATATTTGAAAGTCAACGTTACAATGAAATTTTTATTACAGAGTGGCCATTAATTACCTGAGCAGGTTCGTCTCAAATTTTGCCTTTATTTTTAAGCCGTCGTCTGATGTTGGCTAGTATCGTTCCATGTATAATACTCGTAAGATACTTCATTTTAGCAAGCTGTTAAATGGTGCTTTTTAAAAATTTTTTTCAGAGAATGCGGTTCGATTTTGATTAGTACCTCGGCGTGCGTATCCAGAGAGTCCTGGAACCCAGTATTTGATTGTTTTCAGGCGATCGAGTAATATAATTGCCATGGAACGAATCCGTTGACATTCAGTTGATATCTGAATCAACCGGACACCTGCTTCAGACCTGGGTGGTGCCATAATGAAAAACCGCTGCTTCTTAAGTATAGTAGAGGTTATCTCTGTATACGGGCAAATGAGTAGAGTGTCAGATGATTGATTTCCTATTTGGTTTGAGTTTCTTGGTTTTTCCTATAGCATTAATTTATTTGCTGCATTGTGCGAGAGTCGATCTCACTAAAATTAATATATCTAACTTCCTTTTACTAAACTTATTTGTGTTTTCCTACTTGGGTATACTTCCGCTATTTTATAAATTGGACTCTTATCGAGTTGAAATGGGCGTTACCTCGACCGAAACACTGTTATACCTTTATTTTTTTTCCATGTTGTCACTGTCCTTCTTTGTCTTAGGCCTGATTTGTGCATCAAGAGTTATAGTCTTTTCTGGAAGAAAATATGTAGCATTCGCTGAAAAAGATAGATTAATATTCTTTATTATGGTTAGCACGATACCGCTGTTCGCTATAACGCTCTATACCTATGTATTTAGTCTTAAATCTGTCGCGCTGTTTATTGCCCTACAGCTTGTTTCAGGTGATGCGGCAGTTTCTCGCGGGGAAATGAGTAACGGTTATGAGGGTTATCATTGGTTCAAGATGATCAATCAAGATTTTTTGATTTTTATGCTTCTTTGGTCATACATAAAGGCTTATTCCAATGCGCACTTCAAATCTATTTTTTATATTTTATTGGGAATGGCAACATTCTCTGTAATGTTAACTACAGAAAAAGCGCCTTTTATTTGGATGTTTGCAGCGCTGTCACTCGTTAGGTATATATTGACTAGTGAAGGCACTGCTAAAATTGGATCAATTTTGGCATTCCTAGGGTTTAGTTTAATAGCGCTGACGATATTTTACGCAACCTTCATGGGAATGGGATTTGACAGGTTAGGTGACGCGTTTTTGTCTATTTTTTCACGATTGTTTGCCGGATCCATCCAGCCTGCATATTATTACCTTGAGTATTTTTCGGTTAACAATTATTTGCTTGGCTCTAGTTTTCCTAATCCGGGCGCTATACTTCCTTTTAATCATTTTTACCTTACACAGGAAATCATGCAGTTTGTCAAACCGGAATCAAATATTCAAGGATCAATGCCGACTGTTTTTTGGGGGGAGGCCTATGCTAATTTTGGTCCAATGGGAATTATATTTTTCTCCTTCTTCATCGCATTTTTTCTCAAGTGCGTTGATAACTATTTTGATGTTAAAATGCTAAGTTCATTAGGTTTAGCGTTGTATATTTGGATTATTTTTCACTTTAAGGATCTAAGTGTAACTGGATTTAGTCAATATATAGTGGACGATTACTTCTTATCAATTTTAGTAGCCTATACCTTAATGCGGTATTTGATCTTTAGGAAAATAAATGACGGTTCTCCATCTAACGCACACTGACATTAATAATGATTCCAGGATTCTGAAGGAGATTGGGTCATTGAGGACGCGAGGGTTTGTAGTCGACGGCTTAGGGGTCCTAGAGCGCGAACCAGAGGGCCAAGCGTTAATAACGAGCGAATATCCTGCTCTATCACTTTACTCAAGGAAGTTATATTTTCTGCCTAAAAGAGTCAGACACTTTTTTACAATGATTGAGCTAATGTTTAGAATGCTCCGGTTTGCAAGAGGAAAAGGGTACAGAATCATTCACTGTCACGATACATTGGTGCTGCCTATAGGGTTAGTGCTGAAGTGTTTTAGTAACATCACTCTTATTTATGACGCTCACGAGTTGGAATCAGACCGTAATGGTATTGGGGGTGGCGATTTCTTAAGTTGGTTGATCTTATGCACGGAAAAATTCTGTTGGTCAAGAATCGACCACTTGATCGTTGTGAGCGACTCTATAGGTAGGTGGTACTGTGAGCATATATCACAGAAGGATTATACCGTAATCCTTAATTC